>DAORAG010000054.1:0-11893 GCA_035344095.1 Cyclobacteriaceae bacterium
TGTGTACATCAGGTCGGCACCACCCTCCTTGCAAACGGCCCTGAAGGGTGGGTCGCTTACATCCTCCATAGGCGCCAGCAGCAAGGGGAAGTCTCCTAAAGCTATATTGCCGATTTTTGCCATATTAGTGCCGCCCTTTGAAAAGCGGCTACAAATTTACTGATTTTTGAGACTAAGCGCCCCATATGAGTAGCGAGCTCTTCAGCACCGAACGACCCGCCTGGATTTCCGTCATTTTGATTTTTTTGTCCGCCATGCTGGGGTTTGTTGTTATTGGTCCAATCATCGGCTTCATAGTAGCCCTTCCCTTTTTTGATGGGGACTTGTTGACACTCCAATCTCAACTGGCTTCTCCTACAGATTATCCGGGTTTGCGAATACCTCTGTTTATTATTCAAGGTTGCGCGACACTTATCGGATTGATCGTGGTGCCATCTCTCTACATCCTCGGATTTGAAAAAAAGAGCGTATTGGTATTGATAAAAGATAAGCCCTTGTACAGCCAAAGCTTATTGATCACCACCGTAGCCGTGATCCTCTTCATGATTCCCAACACATTTATCATCGAATGGAACGCTTCGATGACGATGCCTGATTTCCTTAAAGGTTTTGAGTCATGGGCGAGAGAAAAGGAAGATATCGCTGCCGAGCTTACCACCTACCTGACAACTTTCAATTCTTTCGAAAATTTTTTGTTGGCCTTCGCTGTCATTGCGCTTATACCAGGCATTGGTGAGGAATTGGTGTTTCGCGGAATGTTGCAGCCAGAGCTTCAGCGTGCAACAGGAAATATCCACGCAGCTATTTGGATTTCCGCGATCATGTTCAGCGCCATTCATTTGCAGTTTTTTGGATTCATTCCGCGAATGCTGCTGGGCGTACTTTTTGGCTATTTGTACTACTGGTCCGGAAATATAGTTGTGCCGATGCTCGCTCATTTCGTAAACAACGGCTTCTCTCTCTTGATGGTTTATCTTTATCAACTTGGAATCATCTCGATCAATATGGAGTCTGGTGAATCAGCTCCACTGTTTATGGTTGCATTGTTTACCATCATCACTTTTGGGTTACTATTGTATTTGAAAAAGTTTCACCGCGAGAAAAATAGTTTTTTGTGACCTCTGCCCTTAGAAAGTATAATAATTTAACGCAACGCATCATCACTGCTTTAGTTGGTGCTGCAGTGATTGTCTTTTGTATTGTCTATGGTGAATGGACCTACTACGGTGTTTTTTTTGCCATCTGCCTTTTAACGCTACTTGAGTTCTATGATCTGTCCGGCTTGGACGGAATGGTTCCTCAGAAAGCGTTTGGTACCATTTGCGGAATGCTGATCTTCAGCCTCACCTTTTTTATAGAAAAGGAGGACATATCATATCGTTACTACTTTCTCATTTTTCCCATAGCGTCTTTCGTTTACATGATCAAACTTTATAAAAAGTTTGAGCGAAAGCCATTCACCAATATTGCTTACATGTTCCTTGGGCTCTTCTATGTGGCGATGCCTTTTTCGCTTTTGAACATTGCCGTATACGAAAATGGCGAGTACAACTACGAAATCATGTTTGGCTGTCTTTTCATTTTGTGGGCGAGTGATACCGGGGCCTATTTTGCCGGTACGCTATTCGGAAAAAGAAAACTATTTGAACGCATCTCTCCAAAAAAGTCGTGGGAAGGCGCACTCGGTGGTGCACTGCTGGCATTACTTTTTACATGGGGCATAGCAACTTATTTTCATACGCTCGCTTTGTGGCAATGGATGGTCATTTCCGTGATCATCATTATCGGTGGTATCTACGGTGACTTGATTGAATCTTTACTCAAGAGAAGTATTGAGATCAAAGATTCAGGCGAAAGCCTTCCTGGGCATGGTGGTTTTCTCGACCGATTTGATGGACTATTGATTTCTGCGCCATTTATCGTTGCTTTTTTGGAGATTTTTTAGGCCATCGGGCCGCTCTAATCATTTGTTGCATTCCAATATTGCCGTTATCTAATTTCTATATCTTTGCACCCGTTTTCGGACCGGAATTAAGACCAAAACGATCATTTTCTAATGGCTTACATAGAACCTGCTCCTATCCTCGATAAGGAGAATCCCTTTGAGGCGATGATGTCCCGTTTTCAGACTGCCTCGCAGATCCTCGGACTGGATGATGAAGTGTATAATGTGTTAAAGTCACCTGCGCGACAAGCGATTGTTTCGCTGCCTGTGACGATGGATGACGGTAGCATCAAAGTATTTGAAGGCTATCGCGTAATCCACTCCACTATTCTGGGGCCTTCCAAAGGTGGTATTCGCTTTGACCCTCATGTGAACCTTGATGAGGTAAAAGCATTGGCCGCGTGGATGACCTGGAAGTGTGCCGTTGTGGATATACCGTATGGCGGTGCAAAAGGAGGCGTGGCCTGTAACCCCCGAGAAATGTCAGCAGGCGAGATCGAGCGATTGATGAGATCCTATACACTCGCGATGATAGACATCTTCGGTCCGGACAAAGACATTCCCGCCCCAGATATGGGAACCGGTCCGAGGGAAATGGCTTGGTTGATGGATGAATATTCAAGAACACAGGGCATGACCGTGAACGCAGTAGTTACCGGAAAACCAATTGTGTTGGGTGGATCACTCGGCCGGACAGAGGCTACTGGTCGTGGGGTAATGGTGACTGCCATGTCCGCCATGCAGAAAATGAAAATCAATCCTTACAATGCTACCTGTGCAGTGCAAGGATTCGGTAACGTAGGATCATGGGCTGCAAGATTGCTTGCTGAACGCGGATTGAAAGTTGTTGCGATCAGCGATCTCAATAGCGCTTATTACAATTCAAATGGAATTGATATTGAAGCTGCCGTAAAATATCGCGATGCAAATAAGGGGACACTCGATGGCTTTAAAGAAGCTGAGAAAATTTCAGGTTCAGAGATATTGACGTTGCCGGTTGACTTGCTTGTGCCTGCTGCCACAGAAGATGTGATTACTGGAAGTAATGCAGATAAAATTCAGGCCAAGTTGATCGTAGAGGGCGCTAACGGCCCTACATCTTCCAAAGCCGATAACATCATCAACGAGAAAGGAATTATCGTGGCGCCTGATATCCTCGCTAACGCTGGAGGCGTTACCGTTTCTTACTTTGAATGGGTACAAAACCGACTCGGCTACAAGTGGACTGCAGAGCGTGTAAACAGAAGATCAGATCGCATTATGAAAGATGCCTTTGATCATGTGCACAAAACATCCGTTGAATACAAAGTGCCATTGAGAATTGCTGCTTACATGGTGGCAATTGACAAGGTGGCCAAGACATACAAGTATCGCGGAGGTTTCTAAAATATAGAATCTCAAAAAACTGGAACACGCATCGAAAGGTGCGTGTTCTTTTTATGCAGAATGCCTTAATTTTAGGGCTCAATAAAGCAGACGCAAAGACATGACTATTCACAAAGAAGGAAGGACATTGCTGATCATTCTATTGATTGTGTTCATAGCCATCAATCTTCTGGTGCGATATTATTTTCCGATGGCCAACACCGCTCATGTTCTCACACTGTTAGCCACTGTGTTCTTCTTTCTCCTCATTCTTCAGTTTTTTCGCAATCCGATTTTTTCTGTTACACAAAATGAAAAGCAAGTACTCGCTCCTGCGGATGGCAAGGTGGTAGTAATTGAGGAGACAGATGAGACGGAGTACTTGAAGGAAAAGAGGAGACAGATTTCAATTTTCATGTCGCCCGTGAACGTCCATGTCAACAGAATGCCTGTTGAGGGATCGATCAGTTACTACAAATATCACCCTGGAAAATATCTGGTTGCATGGCATCCGAAGTCAAGCACCGAAAATGAAAGAACAACCGTGGTAGCCAAGATGAAGAACGGCACTGAAGTTTTGTTCCGGCAGATTGCTGGCGCCCTTGCGCGAAGAATCAAGTGCTACGTAACCGAAGGACAAACCCTTCAGCAAGGTGAGGAGTTTGGCTTCATCAAGTTTGGCTCACGGGTAGACGTTTTCTTACCCCTTAATTCGGTAGTGAAAGTAAAAGTTGGTGACAAAACCACGGGCGGCAAAACTGTTATTGCTGAGCTCGCATAGCTATTACATTGAAAATCAACCGTTTCTACGATTTTTCAGCCAAGTAAATAGGTACTAACGGCCGTTATTGCCTCTGTATTTGCTAAATTTGATGTTTTAACCAAATAGACCGCGCCTCAATTTTTACCAAAATTGGTTGCGCAAAGTTCAACCAAAAACGTCCGCATGCATCAAACGATAAAGTTTGTTTCCAAGCAACACGATTTCTTCACCACGCTTAACCAGCGGGTAAATAAGTATTTCAAGTCGAATAATATTAGCCGCAATGCAAACGGGGCTATGGTATTGAAAACAGTGGTAATGTTTTCTCTCTATTTTGTTCCCTATGCCTTTATTATTGCTGGTAGTGTGTCATCGCTATTTGCTCTGTTATCACTTTACGCGGTGATGGGAATAGGGCTGGCAGGAATTGGCATGTCTGTAATGCACGATGCCAACCACGGTGCCTATAGTAATAAATCATGGGTCAATGATTTGCTCGGATATTCACTGAATTTAGTTGGTGGCAATGCATTCAACTGGAAAGTTCAGCACAACGTACTACATCATACATTCACCAACATTGAGGGAGTTGACGAAGACATCACGCCACGCGGAGTACTCAGATTCTCACCACATACTAAGTGGAAACCTTTTCATCGCTTCCAGTTTCTCTACGCATGGTTTTTTTACGGCTTGTTGACTTTTGTGTGGATCGTGTTTAAGGATTACGGAAGGTTGATAAAATACAATAACGATGGGCTGGTTAAAAAACAAAAGACCAACGCGGTAAGGGAATGGTTCATTTTGCTCGGGTCAAAACTGATCTACTATGGATACATGATCGTTCTACCCATTGCTGTTCTACCCATTGCTTGGTGGCAGGTGTTGTTAGGATTCTTTGTAATGCACTACGTAGCTGGATTTATTCTCGCGATTATTTTTCAGCCAGCACACGTGGTTGACGGCACGGAATATCCGCTGCCTGATGAAGGTGGCAACATTTATAATACCTGGGCCATTCATCAACTTTATACCACCACTAATTTTGCCCAGAACAACAGGTTGCTATCCTGGTATGTGGGCGGATTGAATTATCAGGTGGAACATCACCTTTTTTCCAACGTTTGCCATGTTCACTACAGGAAGCTTTCAGAGATTGTAAAGCAGACCGCAGAAGAGTTCGGTCTTCCGTACAAAACCAAAGCGACCTTTATGGACGCAATGGTGGGTCACTACCGTGTATTGAAAGAACTTGGCAAGAAGGACACCACGTTAGGCATGACACCCACGGTGGCTAGCGCAGCCGCCTAATCAAGATCAAGCTACAACCTCGTCAAAAGCTGCAGTAAACTGCTTCATTTCTTCGAGTGTACCGATGCTAACGCGGCACCATTCCTTGTCCTTGTAATCCCAGATTCGCATGAGGATATTTTTCTGCCTCATCTTAGAAAGGATTGTCTTGCCATCAATAGGGGCATTGTAAAACATAAAATTGGTATGTGACTTCCCAAAGTTGTACCCTTTCTTTTTGAGGTAGCCTTCCAGATGCGCCCTCGCCTCCGCATTTTTGGTACGGCTCAGTTTCATGAAGTCTTCATCGCCAAGGCTCGCTTTAGCCGCAGCAATTGCATGCTGACTAATCGGAATGCCCATTTGATATTGAGATATTTTTTTGATCAGGTCTGGTTTCGCAACGATATACCCGATCCGGAGACCCGCCAAACCGTAAATCTTAGAAAACGTCCTCGACACCACTACATTTTTACCCTGTCTCACCAGTTCTATGTTTGAGACTTTCTTTTGCATATCCGGCTCAAGAAATTCGAGATAAGCTTCATCTGAATAGACAGGTACTTTCTTAGACACTTCCTCGCAGAATCCAGATACGATAGATGGATCTACAAGTGTGCCCGTTGGGTTGTTAGGGTTACAAATGAATACCAATTTCGTTTTTGAATTGACCCGCGATGCCATGGCATTGTAATCAAATTCAAATTTGTCGTTCACATTTACTTTGTCCCACTTTGCATTGAACACCTCCGCATAGTCCATCATCTCCGTGAACGTAGGAAAGCCGGAAAGAATCTCTCCGTTGTTCAATCCAAACGCTACACCAGCTTCGCAGAGAATTTCACCAGAGCCAGCTCCCATGTGAATATGATCGACATCCACACCTTCCCTTTCCGCAATCATCTTTTTCAGGTCAACGAGCGCCTGAAACGGATAACGGTTGCCTTCAGCCATATTGTCGACAATAGCCTTCCTCGCTTTCTCACTTGGGCCATAGGGGTTTTCGTTCGCATTCAACCTCACATTGCCATTTGCCGAATAGGGATTGATGCCCCATTCGAATCGGTCGGCACGTTCGGCCTTGCTTACGGGGCCAGCAAACAAATTATTAATCAATGCCGGAGTCAATGTGAGTCCAGCCGTTAGTGCTGCGGAAGATTTAAACCAATCTCTGCGGGATATTTGAGACTTCATAGTGACAGTATTTGAGGTGAGCTTAAGATTTAGAGCAAGTCAATATAGCAATTTTAGCCCTCAGCCAAAACGAGAAAATATCGGAAGGGCATCAGTTTGCAGGCAGAATGCCCATCTTTCTCATCAGAAAAGTAGCATTGGCACGCTGTGCCACCCCATCTTTTAGTGTGTAGTCAAACTTAAGGGCGTCATTTTCAATCTCACTTTCAAAGCAAAAATTGCGAATGGCATCCGGGAACTCTTTCTGTAGCTCGCCAAGAATCACATCGTGAGAAGCAAGGATCACCAACGATTTACTGGTCACAAACTGTCTGATGAGCCCTATTGAACCATCTTGCTTATCGCGAGAATTGGTTCCTCTTAATATCTCATCAAGCAAAACCAAAGAAGGGCTACCAGATTTCACTTGATCCATTATCTGTTTGATCCTGGTGAGCTCGGCATAAAAATAAGACTGGTGCTCGACAAGAGAGTCGGTGGCCCTCATGCTGGTAACAAGTTTCAGCATCGGACAGGTAAAGGAAGAAGCATTCACCGATGAACCGGAAAGTGCCAGTACTACGTTCACTCCTACTGCTCTCAGAAACGTGCTCTTACCTGCCATATTGGCTCCAGTTACCAGCATGATATGTGTAGGCATCCCAAGGGTGCAAGAATTAGTAACACGCTCTGATACATTGATTAGCGGATGCGCCATATCAACTGCCTCAATAGACAACCTGTTGTGGATAGTTGGTACACAGTTGGAAGGGTTGTTGAAAGAAAATGTTGCAAATGAATTCAGCGCATCCATCTCCGCGATTTTGAATAACCAATCCTCCACATACGATCTGTTTTCCGCACGCCAGCGCTCCAACCTTAAAAGGCATTGCAGGTCGTATAGATACAAGCTATTGCCAAACATGCTCGCCATCGCATTCTGTCGCGCCTGGAATGCATTAACCAATCCAGAGAACTTTCGGATTTTTTGAGAGGCCGAAACCGACTCATCCAGTATCTCCCTTAGATGATTTGCCTGGAAAGATTGGCTGGAAATTCCAGACAGCAGCGTGGCATACTTTTCAAATAGCTTTCGGTGCTTTGACAAAGCGGCCTCAGCCTTTGATATATCTTTTGTAAAGAAAGAAATAATAAACCACTGTACACCTCCGAATAACAGTATCAATGGAAAGAATGAAGAATTATATATTGTAAGTGCTATTAGTGCGGCTGACACTATTGGAAAAAACACGAGGGCGAATTCGATTTTCCGTTTGCCGTTAACTACATCCGTGCCATTGAGCCAATCAAATAATTTGTCATTGTCGTGTGTGCTATCGTGTAGCAAGTGTCCCTGAGCCCAATACCATTGTCGAAGGTCTATCTTTTCACCCAACTCTTTTATTGCCTCCTGACGGGATAGAATCTTTTCAATTGAAATCTGAGGCTGGTTCAAATCCTTTGCCAATTGCTCTTCCCCAATCACAGTGCCGCAACGATTCAAATATTGATAAACTGAGGCCGCACCAAACAAATCGAGATCATAACTATAGGCGTGGTGTGGGTCGACAAATCGCCTCCCATCATTAAACTCACTGTAATGATGGTCCAGTGCCTTCAGTTCCAGTTCGTTTAACTTTACAAGATTCCTGTTAAGATCAAGTTTACCTTCTTCGCGACCGTGTTTTGCAACCAGAAATAGAAATACAACCACCAATGGAATTAGCGTCAACCAGATCCAAGGGTGTGAAAAACCAAAATAGCCAGCCACCGCTAAGGCCAGGGCCACAACAATTCTCAAAAGAGAAATTCTTTTGATGACGAGTGCCAGCACTTGGCCTTCGCGCAGAAAATCATTTTTACGTTGGGTGTAAAAATGATTGAGATCGGTCATCAAATAAGTTGGTTAAAGAAATCCTTCAATGGTACGCATTAAGCGTTCAAGATGTTGCGCGTCTACATCATCAAAATCATTGAGGCGATCACTATCGACATCAAGTACCAGCGCGACTTCATTATTTTTAAAAGCGGGGAGAACAATTTCAGATTTGGAAGCAGAGCTGCAGGCGATGTGACCAGGGAACTCATCCACATTAGGAACGATCCTGTTTTTGGCCTCTTGCCACACCGTGCCGCACACTCCCTTACCTTTTTGAATTCTTGTACAGGCTATAGGTCCTTGAAAAGGCCCGAGCACCAACTGATCGTCTTTCACCAGGTAGAACCCAACCCAGAAGAAATTCATGGCCTCCTTAAGGGCGGCAGCGATATTCGAAAGGTTGGCAATTACATCAGATTCGCCAGCAACCAAAGCCTCTATTTGTGGAATTAGAGCTGCGTAGCGCTCTCCTTTGTCTTCAGATTTCGATATGAGAAGTTCCTCGGCCATTCTAATTTGCCTCAGCGTTTGAATTACCTTCTTCCTTTTTGCTCTCCTCTGTCTCTACAGGCACAGACATCACATGACCCTCAGCCGAAATCAACACATTGTTGTCGTCTGACTGTTTTGAAACCCCCTCTTCTGACTCCTCCGATTGTGTCTCCTTGAAAAATTTCTTTTGGAAAATAAGGATGGACGTGACACCGATGAAAATGGATGAGTCGGCAATGTTGAACACCGGGCTGAAAAACATAAAATATTCGCCTCCAACTACAGGCATCCAATCAGGCCAGTAAAATTCAAAAAGAGGAAAGAAAAGCATATCGATCACCTGGCCGTGAAACCATGGCGTGTAAGATCCCAATGGTTGATTGTCGAGCAGCACCCCGTAAAAAGTACTATCGATCACGTTGCCCACTGCACCTCCCAGGATGAGCGCCATACTGAACAAAAATCCAGAGTGCATCTTTTTCAATGTCATGCGGTACAAGTAGTATCCGATACCCACCATAGCACCAATTCTAAAAACCGTAAGCGCAAGCTTTCCAAATTCATTGTCCCACTTGAGACCAAACGCCATACCCGGATTCAACAAATAATGAAGTTTAAACCATTCTCCAATTACATTGATCTCTTCGTGGATGTACATGTAATTGTGAACAAGTAACTTGCTCGTCTGATCAATCAGAATAACCGCCAGGGCAACCAGAAAGTACTTTTGCTCCCTCATTTCACGCTTATCTTCACTTTCAACATAAATTCATCCATATCCACCTCAGTGGCTTCTTTTACTTGCTCCTTTAACTCCAGACTGAGCGCCTGGGTTTCGGTGCTGATATAGTCTTTAAACTGCGTAAGTGCTTCCGTCACCGATGCACTTCCATTTTGCCCCTTCTCCACCTCAATAGATATTTTGTCCAAAACTTCCAGCCCCATCTCTTTGCGGAGGTTCTGAATTCGGTTCACAAAATCGCGGGCGATACCCTCACGCTTCAATTCATCTGTGATTGTGATATCCAGCGCTACCGTGATACCGCCTTCTGACGCCACCGACCAGCCGGGGATATCTTCGGACGAAATGATCACATCATCCACTACGAAGTCAAAACCACCTTTAGTCAATGTTCCCTTCTCCACTGCGGCAATATCTTCTTTTGTAAATGAATTGATCACGGCAGCAACCTCTTTCATCTTCGCTCCATATTGACGACCCAATTTCGCAAAGTTGGGTTTTACTTTTTTTACTAAAACACCAGAAGCATCATCGATGTACTCTATTGCTTTTACATTCACCTCCGCCTTAATGATCTCTTCCACGCTCTTCACTCTGTTGGCAAACTGATCATCCAAAACCGGTAGCATGACCTTTTGCAGAGGCGTTCTCACCTTTATTTTGGTGCCTTTACGAATCGAATGAACCAGTGAACTGATTCTTTGAGCGTATTCCATGGATTGCTCAAGATCCTTGTCAATCTTATTCTCTTCAGCTTTTACAAGATCAGTAAGGTGAACAGAAGTATACTGCAAAGGCGTGTTATTGCTTTTTGCTTTGTCGCGAATGTTGTCGGTGAGGTTCTTATAAAGCCACTCAGAAAAGAATGGGGCGATTGGCGCCATCAATTGGCCCACAACCATGATACACTCATATAATGTTTCGTAGGCCGCCTTCTTATTTTCGGTCATCGCCAGTTTGTCTCCGGCAGTAGGCTGCCAAAAACGTTTGCGATTAAGACGCACATACCAGTTCGATAAATGATCGTTTACGAAATCCTGAATTGCTCTGGCTGCCTTCGTGGGCTCGTAGTCATTGTAAGCCTCTGTAACCTCGATGATCAGTGACTGTAATTTCGAAATGATCCATCGGTCCAGATGCGAAAGCTTATCATACGACACGTTGTCTGTCTCGTCTTTTACAAACCCATCAATATTTGCATACAGCGCAAAGAAGGAGTAAGTATTTAGTAATGTGCCAAAAAATCTCCGCTTCACTTCAACGATTCCGTCTTCGTCAAACTTCAGGTTATCCCAAGGTGGCGCATTCTCGATCATGTACCATCGCACTACATCGGGTCCGTACTTCTCAATAGTTTCAAATGGATTCACCACATTACCCTTGCTCTTCGACATCTTGTTACCATTCTTATCCAGAACAAGGCCGTTGGAGATAACATTTTTGAAAGCAACGCTGTCGAACAGCATCGAGGCAATAGCATGCAACGTGAAGAACCAACCTCTCGTTTGGTCAACACCTTCCGCTATGAAATCAGCTGGATAACTTTTTGCAAATACATCCTTGTTCTCGAATGGATAGTGAAGCTGTGCATAAGGCATCGCCCCAGAATCAAACCACACGTCAATCAGATCAGACTCGCGATACATTGGCTCTCCGTTCTCGTCCGCCAACACTACTTCATCAACAAACGGACGGTGTAAGTCAAATTCCGGAGACTCGAATCTCGGGTTCTCAAAATTAAATTTCTTTGCGTGCTCAACTTCTTTTCTCAATTCTTCAAGAGAGCCAATGCATTTTTCTGTCTTTCCGTCTTTCGTTCTCCAGATGGGGAGTGGCGTTCCCCAATAACGTGAACGTGATAAGTTCCAGTCCACCAGGTTTTCCAACCAGTTGCCAAATCGCCCCGTTCCCGTTGACGCTGGCTTCCAGTTGATGGTCTTGTTCAGCTCAACCATCCTGTGTTTCAATGCCGTGGTTTTGATGAACCAGGAATCCAATGGATAATAAAGCACGGGCTTGTCCGTGCGCCACGAGTGTGGATAGCTGTGCAAATACTTTTCAACTTTGAAAGCTTTGTTCTCTTCTTTCAGCTTGATTGCAATCAAGACATCAGTCGACTTGAAATCAGGATCGTTCCGTACGCTGTCAGGGTAATACTCTTCACGAACAAACATGCCAGCAAAATCTGTGATCTCTTTCACGAATTTGCCTTGCTTGTTTACAACCGGGACATCATTGCCCAAC
>DAORAG010000055.1:0-11796 GCA_035344095.1 Cyclobacteriaceae bacterium
AAAAGGAATGAAACTCAAAGTCTGGAGTGTGACGAAAAGATGTTTGTTGCCGTTGTTAAGCAAGGGTTCCAAAACAGACGCAAAACGTTGCGCAACGCGCTGAAAAGGCTAAATTTGCCCGCCTCGGTGATGGCATTGCCCTTGCTCGATTTGAGGGCAGAACAACTGGGAGTGAGTGATTTTGTTTTTTTAACTCAGCAGATACAGCAATCGAATGGTTGAACCGGTATCATTCGGACTTACCAAAGAATTTAGAGATCGCTTTCAGCAGGCACTGGATGAGCGGGATGGTCAGTTTATACAGTCGAACCTCGAAGGTGTTAACGCAGCCGATATAACTTCGCTTCTTTACGAATTTGACAGCGAGGAGTCGAAGTATGTCCTGGATCTGCTTGATATCGATATTCGTGCCGAGATCATCACCGACCTTGACAGTGATGCAAGAGTAAACTTTCTAAAAGTATATCAACCGTCCGAGCTCACCGCCATTATTGACCGACTCGATTCCGATGACGCTGCCGACATTCTGAATGAGTTACCTATCAAGACCAGAGAAGAAGTGTTGGCCGGGTTGGATGCGGTCCTCCGGTCGCAGGTCATTGATTTGCTTCGTTACGATGAGAACGTGGCAGGAGGATTGATGGCCAAGGAACTCATCAAAGCCAAGTCGCATTGGACGGTGGTGCAGTGTATCGATGAAATCCGCAAGCAGGTTGAAAATGTTTCGAAGTTTTATGCAGTGTATGTAGTGGATGACCAGAACAAGTTGTTAGGGCGCGTGCCACTGCAAAAACTCATTCTTACAGATTCAAATACCAAAGTAGAAGACATCTATGATCCCGATCTGATTTCGGTAGAGACGCACATGGAAGACACCGAGGTAGCGAGTGTGATGAGAAAGTATGATCTGGAGGCGGTGCCCGTGGTGAATGTGTACGGACAACTGGTGGGTAGAATTACTATTGATGACGTGGTGGATGTGATCACTGAGCAGGCCGAGGAAGAACGTCAATTGATGTCGGGTATCAGTGAAGATGTGGAGGAGGATGACAGCATCTGGCGACTTACCCGTGCCCGATTACCCTGGCTTGTGATTGGGATTATCGGAGGATTGATCAGTGTTCAATTTATTGGCGTCTTTGAGGGTGACTTGCTTCGAATTACAGCGATCGCCTTTTTTATTCCCTTGATTCAGGCCACTGGTGGCAACGTGGGCATTCAATCCTCTTCGATCGTTGTGCAGAGTTTGGCCAATCCTGGTTTTGTAGAAGATGGTTTATGGAAGCGACTTACAAAAGTATTTCTCGTGGCGGTGCTCAACGGCTTTCTGCTTGCACTGATTGTGCTTGGCGCAAATCTCCTGTTTGGTGCGGGTGGTGATAGGCTCGCCATTGTTGTTTCTATCGCCCTGTTTACAGTAGTCCTCGCTGCCTCTTTTATAGGAACCGTTACGCCATTGGTCCTTAATAAATTTGGATTCAATCCTGCCCTCGCCTCAGGTCCTTTTATTACCACCATCAACGACTTGTTGGGATTGGGAATCTATTTTTTAACTATCCACCTGATGCTCTAGGTCTTCGGTTTACAGGATGGAAGTCTTTATTGTGTGGATGTAAGTTTAAAGTCAAAATTCAAGTAAACTCAAAGTTGAATTAGTCGAATTTTGGGATAAATTGCTTCGATGAGTTTTTAGAAAAATGCGATTCGGTGAAAAAATATTCGCAAAGTTTCAAGCCTTCTATAATGATGTTGTCGAGAAGCCTCTCCTTACATCGGTAATAGTTCTTTTGTTGATCACGATCATCGTTGGCGGGTTAAGCCTGCGATACTACATCAATGATTTTGATGGATTTTGGCCGCAAATTCTGGCCGAGGCGCACGGAATGATTTTTGACATCGCTGTCATTGGTATCTTATTGTTCTGGTTAAACCAAAATGGTGAGATACGTCAGCGCATCAGAACTTACAAAGATGAGATTGACGACTTCCGCCTGTGGGAATCAGATGAAGCTGCATTCAGAACGGTGGGTAATCTTAAGAGGTTGAACCGTCACGGCATTTTTGAGATCAACCTGGTAAACTGTTACCTCGCTCGCACTAACCTCAACTATGTTAATCTAAAAGGCTCCAATCTAAACTCTGCCAATATTTCCAATTCCTCACTGATTGAATCCAATCTTGAGAATACGCGGTTGAATCAAACCAATCTTGAAAACTCCAATCTCAACCAAGTAAACCTGAGAGGCGCTTACGCTAGTGGCTCCAACTTCAACGATGCATTCCTTATCAAGGCTCAGCTTGAAGGTGCTTTTCTTATCAAGACCAGTTTTAGGAATGCTTTCCTGATGGAAGCAAACCTGAAAAACAGTTATCTTATGGGGGCTGATTTAGAAAACGCCAGTTTGTACAAAGCCGACTTGAGAGGTGTGAAGGGACTTACCATTGAACAACTTGCCAAAGCTAAAACACTTTACCTGGCCCAGTTCGATGATGAATTATTCGATGAAATAAAAATGAATATTCCCGAGTTGGTTGGCAGTTGATCAGGGTATTCTGATATTTGATTTAGTGGAATAAAGACATACTTTTGTAAAGAAGTTCAGAACAACGGTTTCACCCTCGAAGCCGTTGTTTCTTTTTTCAAAGAATCCCTGAAATAAGTGAGAATAAAAATGTGGTTATGAGTGCGAAGATTTCCTATTATACGAAAGAAGGACTGGAGAAGCTGAAGAACGACCTTAACGACCTGAAGACGAAGGGCAGAGCAGATATTGCCCGCCAAATAGCAGAGGCTCGCGACAAAGGAGATCTAAGTGAAAATGCAGAATATGATGCGGCCAAGGATGCGCAAGGTCACCTCGAGGCCCGTATCGCACAATTGGAAGAACTTGTTGGCAATGCACGATTGATTGACGAAAGTAAGTTGGATGCTTCCACTGTCTCTATTCTTTCTAAAGTGACAATCAAGAACAAGAAAAACGGTGCGTCTTTTACTTACACCCTGGTGTCAGAAGAAGAAGCTGATCTAAAACAAAGTAAGATATCAACCCAATCACCAATTGGAAAAGGATTGTTGGGTAAGAAAAAAGGAGATGTCGCATTGATCAAAACTCCTGCAGGAGAAATTGAATTTGAAATTGTAAACATCGCTGTCTAGTTATGGCTACGTTATTTACCAAGATTATCAATCGGGAGATACCAGGTCACATCGTGGCGGAGAACGATAAATTTATCGCCTTTCTTGATATCATGCCGCTGGTGTCCGGCCATACACTTGTGGTTCCAAAGAAAGAGGTCGATTATATTTTTGATCACGACAACGAGACGCTGTCTTCAATGATCGTATTTGCCAAACAAGTGGCCAAAGCAATTAAAGAAACCGTTCCCTGCAAAAGGGTAGGTGTCGCAGTGATTGGATTGGAAGTACCTCATACGCATGTTCATTTGGTGCCCTTGAACACCATGGACGACATTAACTTTACCCGACCCAAAATGAAGCCTTCTCATGATGAGCTCTCCGCTGTAGCGAGTCAGATTGCGAAGGCTTATAAATCCTGATTTTGTGGTTAATATCTCCCGACCCACTTTGTTGCTCGACAAAAGAAAATGTCTTGACAACATTGACCGGATCGTGGCGAAGGCAAAAAATAACGATGTCTTGCTTCGTCCTCATTTCAAGACGCATCAAAGTCACGAAATAGGACGTTGGTTCAGAGACCGCGGTGTCAAACAGTGTACAGTCTCTTCTTTACATATGGCAGCGTATTTTGCTCAGGACGGTTGGGATGACATAACCGTTGCTTTTCCTGTGAACCATCATGAGATTGAAGTGATCAACCAGCTGGCCGCGAAAATTGCACTCAACATCCTTATCACTTCTATCGAATCGATCGCGTTGATTCAGTCAGGACTGAAACACAAGGTGAACGCTTTCATTGACATCGATACAGGATATCATCGAACAGGTTTCCAGCCCGCTCACCATGCAAAAATTGAGGAAGCCATTCAGCTGATCGATCGTTCTTCGTTTTTACAATTCGCAGGTTTTTTGAGTCACGCGGGGCATACTTACAAATGCCGGTCGCATGAAGAGATCAAGCGTATTCACAACGTGGAAATGGACATCATGCTCGGCCTCGCGAACAAGTTCCGGCCCTCATTTGGTAATTTGTTAATCTCCATTGGGGATACGCCTTCTGCCAGTGTGTTGGATCGATTTGAAGGGATGAACGAGATAAGGCCCGGCAATTTGGTTTTTTATGATCTGGTGCAGGAACAAATTGGCTCATGCGCCAAAGACCAGATTGCACTAGCCATGGCCTGTCCCGTTGTGGCGGTGTATCCGGAGAGGAGCGAGGCGATTATTTACGGTGGAGGTGTTCACTTTTCAAAAGATGCCATGACGACTGATGCCGGGCGAATTTCTTTTGGTGAGTTGGTGGAGCGAACGAATGAGGGATGGAGTACAGCGCCAACCGGTTCCTACATTAAATCGCTTTCACAGGAACATGGCATCGTGCATGTGCCCTCAAACAACCTCAAAGTTGGCGATGTGATTTTTGTACTACCAGTGCATGCATGTCTTACCGCTGATAAGATGGGGGCTTACACTACTTTAGAAGGGGAGAGGATTGCCAGGCTGACTAGTCCTGTATAAAATCGATATCAACATCCAATGGATAGCGCATCAGTTGCTCCAGCGCATCCTGTACCGTGACACCTTCAAACAATACCTTGTAAAGTCTTTCCGTAATTGGTGCCCGCACCTTGTAGTAGTCGGCACATTTTTTCACGATCCTGATGGTGTTCACACCTTCTGCTACCTCAGACATATCCGCCAGGATTTGATTTAGCTTTTCACCCTGAGCGAGTCTGTAGCCAACGGTAAAATTTCGACTCATCGGGCTATTGCATGTGGTAACGAGGTCGCCAATACCGGCCAGCCCAAGAAAGGCTTTTATGTTTCCGCCCAGTGCGCGTCCCAGATAAATCATCTCCACGGCACCGCGACTGATTAAGAGCCCCTTTGCGTTTTCGCCATATCCCAACCCGCTCAAAGCACCTGACGCGATGGCGATAATGTTTTTCAATACTCCGGCCATCTCTACGCCTACCAGGTCGTTGTTTTCATATACCTGAAAGCGCTCATTGCGAAGAAGCCGCTTCCCAGTTTCTACTACTTCCTTAAAGTGGCTCGCGATTACGGTGGCACTTGGCTGCCGCTGCGCCAACTCCTTTGCGAGATTGGGGCCTGCGAGGCATCCAACGCGCACAACCACACTTTCTTCGCGAATCACTTCGCTCATGGTTTTTACCTCATTTCGGCTCAATGTTTTCACTTCCTCCACGGTCTTCCCCTCCGGCAACGTGATGTCGAATCCCTTGGTGCCATGAATCAAAATATGGTAAGGATACAAGTAAGGCGAGATGTTGCGCATCATTTGCCTGAAGTGAGCGGCAGGAACTACCGGAAAAATAACCTCGCATTGTTTCGCCAAAGCCTCGAGGTCGTTGGTAGGTGTTACATTGTCATGAAACTTGTGGCCGCGGTTTTCACGCGTTTCCTTGATGCGTTGCACCACCTCGTTATCACGCGCATACAGAATGACCTTGTTTTGAACGGCAAGGATATTGGCGATAGCCGACCCAAAGTTCCCCGCGCCAATTACACCTACCGGTTTATCAGATAAATTTCTCGAGGTCATAGCCCGTCAGGCGGTTGTGATAGTAGTACAGGACGTTCAGGTCGCGTGTAATAATGTTGCCCTTTTTGTTTTTGAGTACAGGTCGATTCAAATGGAAGATACCCACGTTGTCAAGGCCATGTTTGATCACTTCGTCAGCATTGCCTTTGAAGTGCGTGGCATAGTTCACCTTGCCTTCATCCTTCATGCGGTAGATTTCCTTTCGCACGCGCTTAAAGGTCTCACGGAATGAGGTATAATCAATTTCCATCTCCTCTTCCGGAAGTCGCAGGAATGTAAACAGGTCCAGTTTGGGGTGGCGTTTTAATAGCATTTCAAAAGCAACGAACGCCACAAGATGACTTGCAAACACACGGTTGATGCGATGGTATTCCCCAACGATCCGGTTACCCAACATTCGCGTGTATTCATCTTCACGCTGAAGGTCTACACACACTTTTCCGTTTGAGATAAAATAATCCCGCGTATCAATGATGCGGCCTTGTGCATCCAAACTGTTACCGTCACTGTCAACATAATTTCCCAATACATCTAAACCCGGACCGATAGACACTGAAATGTTCGATCCTTTGGTAAAGAACTTGAATAAAAATCTAAGCAGCTGAAAGCTGCCGTAGTTGTCCTGTTCGGGGAAGTACCGGTCCTGACCCTTTACATGGAGGTAGTCCTCGATTAAATCAGGTGCCTCCAGAACAAAGTGATAGTTCAATGTAACGGGCACCACAAAAATCTTCCTGACGTCAGCGCCAGGTTCGGGATTATCGAGGTATAAATTTCGTTGCGCTTCGATGGAGGTGCTCAACAGCCCCAGTCGAAGCCTTGACTCAATAGCACCTGATCGCGAACGTGTACCTCCGGGAAAAAACAAACTGTGCGCACCTTTTTGCAATGCGATGTTGGAATACATCTTCAATGTCTCGAGGTAGGGCAGGTTCTTCTTTCTACGGTCGACCTTGTACGCCCCGAGGCTGTTCATGAAATAGGCGATGATTTTGATATTGAAAAGGTTGAGACCTGCGCCATAGATAAACGCAGGAAGCCCAAGTGAATGGATCACCCATCCAATCAATACTGAATCAAGATTGCTGAAGTGTGTAGGCACCATCACCACCGTTCCCCGTTTCGCCAGCTTGCGAAGCATCTTTACTTTTCCTACGATATGGATTTTATCGCGCAGTCCGTATTTATTGCGAAATACGGCACCAAATTTCTTTACTCTGGCTCCGTTGAGCAGGCGCCTGAACCAGAATTGCACAAAGCTTCGTGCAAACTTGTAGGAACTTGGCTTGAAATTACCGGCAATCTCATTGGCATAGCGATGAACGATACGTTTGAGTATCTCCTCCTCCTTTTTGGTGATGCCGTTGTCGTCCTTACTTAATTCTACCAGCTCGTTTTTTATTCCAGACCAGAAATTGGGCTCATCGGAGGGGTCAACCCTCCATCGATTCCTCTTTATCCTGTTCTGTTCGCGGTATACGGTAGCTTCCAGTTCTTCGATCAGCTGTTTTCGGGTCGGGCGTAGCTCTTTGATTCGGACGAGCGACTTTTGGATGACCTCATCGAGGAACTCCTTCCGGTTTTTACTTAGTTGATATACAGGCCAATTCGGTATTCCATCCAGGATAGGCTCGTACCCAATATTCTTATTCTTCTTTTCAACAATCTCCATCAACCAGATAGACAGGTGGAACCTCAAATATAGATATAATCCCCTAACTAGAGTTTTTCAACCGATTTCCGAAGGCTATAGGCCATTGCCTCAAATTGTTTCATGCAGTCATCGATGAACTCCTCCGATACAATTTTTTTTAAGTCCTCTTCGCCTGAGAGATCGTACTCCTGTACTTTGAAAGTTTGCTCGAGTGGCCCCGACTCAACTTTGATCAGGTACCGGTTGTTCCAATGAAAAAATGTGATGTTGCACTTCGGATGGGGAAAGTTTCCAATGACTCTCATGCGTAGGTGGCTGGTGTTTGGTTACCAAAAACTGACTGAACAGAATTTCTTTGTAACGGTTTAATAAAAAAGGACGCGATTATATAAAAAACGAGGTGATTTCATCGTTTATAAGGGGACAAGTTGCGGTATTTTGCGATGGCCGCAACCCATTCTCCGGCTTTATTGTTGTAAATTTATTGCGATTTTGATTTCATGCGTGTGTCGATCAGGAATTCTGTTTTAGCCCCTCTTTTGTTCGTCTTTGCCTCTCTGATTTCCATTTCAGGCCAGGCTACGCACTTGCGTGCAGGTGAAATTACCATGGAGCGGTTGAGTTGTACTGGCCTCACTTTCAGAATTACGATTACTGTTTATACCAACACGGGTTCTGATATTAAGTTTGGAGAAGGTTTGCTTGATTATGGTGATGGCAGCGAACCTCATCGCACACCTATAGTCGAAAATACGCTCCGCCCAGACCTTGGACCCGGAGTTGCCATTGTTACATATTCGATCAATCACACTTTTGCAGGTCCGGGTAAATATGTGGTCAGCTACCTGGAGCCAAACCGAAATGCCGGTATCCTGAATATGATCAACTCGGTTGAAACGACATTTTACATTGAGACGGCTATCAACATTGATCCGATACTGGGATGTAGCAATACACCCAAGCTGCTTGTGCCCCCAATTGACAAGGCCTGCACAGGCGCTGCATGGTTTCATAATCCTGGCGCCTTCGATCCCGATGGTGACAGTGTGTCTTTCGAATTCGCCATTCCTAAAAAAGAAAAAGGTCAGTTTGTAAATGGCTACCGCGATCCTAACGCACAGGAATTTTACGGATCTGTCGGCATCAATTATGGTGCAGCAAATGAAAATCAGGACGGGCCACCGACTTTTGAGATTGATTCAAGAACGGGAACCATCACATGGGACGCACCCGGTTCACCAGGAGAATACAACATCGCATTCCTTATCAAGGAGTGGCGTAAGATTCAGGGTACGTGGGTTCAACTCGGCTATGTGACCCGTGATATGCAGATCATCGTTGAAGATTGTGACAACCAAAGACCTGAACTTGACGTGCCTGCTGATATTTGTGTAGAAGCCGGAACGATAATCAACCAGGATATCTTTGGATCTGATCCTGACTTGGATAGCGTAAAGATTGAAGCGTTCTCTCAGATTTTTGGCATCCAACCATCTCCTGCAACCTTCAGCCCCAATCCACCAAAATTTCAGTCCACTTCACCTCCCGACCAGGCCATCCTGAATTTCAATTGGGAGACCAAGTGTGAACACATTAAAGATCAGCCCTATCAGGTTGTCTTCAAGATTTCTGACAAGTCGAAGTCGGGTCCGAGCCTCGCCTCATTCAAAACCTGGAACATTAGGGTAGTAGGTCCTGCACCGGTTTGGGTGGATGCACAGGTGGATCTGGGAAGTCGCGCGACCGATCTTCAATGGGAACCGTACGTTTGCGCCAACGCAGAGCGGATTGAGATATGGAGACGAGTAGATCAGTTTACTTTTACTCCGCCCGAATGCGTGACGGGTATGCCTGACTTTCTCGGCTATACCAAAATTGCACAAGTTGGGGCGGGTGTGACAACCTATCGGGACTCCAATGGAGGCAAGGGACTTGCACCTGGGGCGGCCTACTGTTATCGTCTTGTCGCCATATTTCCACTTCCAGGTGGAGGTGAAAGTTATGTGTCACAGGAGATTTGTATTCCACCGATCCTCGCGGATGCACCAGTGATCACGCAGGTCACGGTTGACCGAACCGGTACCAGTGATGGCCAGATCACGGTGAAGTGGCTGCCACCGTTTGATGTTGATCCAGTACAATTTCCACCTCCGTATACATATGAAGTCCTAAGAGCAGAAGGGTTCACCAGTGCAATTCAAATCACCAAACCTCACCCGGGTAGACTGACGGACTTAACTTATGTGGACACCCCTTTAAATACGGAAGAAATTGTTTATAACTATCGCATTGTCGCGTTTGATGCCAACGACACTCGCGTAGATACGTCATTTACTGCTTCCTCCGTTCGATTGGAGGCAGCCTCTCAGTTTGAGCAGATCTCGCTTGCATGGGCTGCTGATGTGCCGTGGAGCAATCAGACACAGGACTATCCCCGTCATTTGATTTTCAGAGGACCTTCCGGATCAACTGAAAGTCAGCTGGTGTTGATCGACAGTGTGAATGTGAACGAAAATCAATTCAACTACACTGATGCAGGCCAGTTTCAAAATACACCATTGGTGGACACGGAGATCTATTGCTACCGTGTAATGACCCGTGGTGCCTATGGCAATCCCGAAATTGATGAGCCACTGATTAACTTCTCCCAGATCATCTGTGCACAACCCAATGATGATGAAGCGCCATGCACACCCCAGCTTGAAATCATAGCCAGAGATTGTAATGAGTTTATTACCACGACTTCCTGTGACCTTCAGACCTATTCCAACACACTTCAGTGGAGGAGGCCGGAAGACCCTGTTTGTCGTGCGGACATTCGCAGTTACAATATTTATGTCGCCAATCGTGTAGGCGATCCCTTTGAAATTTATGCCACCAATGTGAGGGATACTTTCTTTATCGATAGCAACCTTCCATCCTTCGCGAGATGTTATAAGATTTCTGCGTTGGACAGATCAGGGAACGAAAGTGAACTAAGTGAAGAGTTTTGTTTTGACAACTGCCCATACTATGAGTTGCCCAATGTGTTCTCTCCGAATGGTGACTGCTTCAATGCTGACTTCAGTGCCTTTGGCGGAGTGGTGCTGGATGAAAACTCCCTGGATCCCTGTGGCTCCAAGCGCGACATCATCGACATCAGGTCCAGGTGTGCTCGATTTGTGGAGAGCGTGAAATTTACTGTGCTTGACCGATGGGGTAAGGAACTCTATACCTATCAGTCGGGAGGAGAGAGGACGATCTATATCAATTGGGATGGACACGACAACTCTGGGATTGAAGTGCCCGGTGGCGTTTACTTCTATTCAGCAGAGGTCATTTTCGATGTGGTGGATCCATCTCAAAAGAACAAGACTTACAAAGGATGGGTGCATCTCATTCGATAAACTCCAATGTCATCCTCTTTGACGGAGTTTGTAATCTGTGTAATCATTCTGTTCAGTTTATTATCAATAGAGATAAGAAGGGCTACTTCAAATTTGCTTCTCTTCAGTCTGATTTTGGTCGGGAACAATTGAAGACCTTCAAGGTACCTTCGAGAGCGCTAGAGAGTATTATACTCATCAAGGGTGATCGGTACTTTCAACGCAGCAGTGCGGTTCTTGAAATTTGCCTTCATCTTGGCGGTCTCTGGCCGTTGCTTTATGTATTCAAAATTATCCCATGGTTCATCAGAGATTTCTTTTATGATCTGGTGGCGAAGAATCGCTATCGTTGGTTTGGCAGACGCGATGAATGCATGTTGCCTACGCCAGAGTTGAAGGCAAGGTTCTTGGATTGAGAGCCTCTTTCATTATTTTTGACCCGTTCAGCATCCAAATAAAAATTCAGCTATGAAGGCATACATCTTCCCAGGACAGGGCGCACAGTTTGTTGGTATGGGTAAAGATCTTTACGACAACCCATCTGTAAAAAAGACTTTCGATCAGGCCAACGAGATATTGGGTTTCAACATTACCGACATCATGTTTGCAGGAACTGCGGACGACCTTAAGCAAACCAAAGTGACCCAGCCAGCGGTCTTCCTGCACTCTGTTGCTGTTGCACTGGCTGCGGCCGATTTCCAGCCCGACATGGTAGCAGGACATTCATTGGGAGAATTCTCTGCCTTAGTGGCCAACAAGGCGCTTTCATTTGAGGATGGATTGAGATTGGTATCACAGCGTGCGCAGGCCATGCAACGCGCCTGTGAGATAAACCCCTCAACGATGGCGGCTATTTTGGGATTGGATGATAAGGTGGTTGAAGATATATGTGCGGAAATAGATGAGGTAGTGGTAGCTGCCAACTACAATTGCCCCGGCCAGTTGGTGATCTCTGGTTCCATGAAAGGGATCGAAGTGGCATGTGAGAAATTAAAAGCAGCGGGAGCGAAGCGTGCATTACCATTGCAAGTCGGTGGTGCCTTTCACTCGCCATTAATGGAGCCAGCCAGGG
>DAORAG010000056.1:0-11696 GCA_035344095.1 Cyclobacteriaceae bacterium
TTCCTTCTTCATTTGGGAAAACTATTGCTAATGCCAATTCAAAATTAACGAAAACCGCCACTTCGCGATCGCTCGTAAAATATCTACCTTTGCGGCCTGCCAGCCGGAGGTTGGCCTGTTAGCCCAAATTTGGGCCAACAAAGCATATTAATGAAGTGAATGGAGAACATCCGGAATTTTTGCATTATCGCACATATCGACCACGGGAAGAGCACCCTGGCTGACCGCTTGTTGGAGTTTACCGGCACCCTTTCGCAACGCGAAATGCAGGCCCAGGTATTGGACAGCATGGATCTCGAGAGGGAGAAGGGGATTACAATTAAATCCCATGCCATTCAAATGAACTACAAATTTGAAGATAAAGAATATACCCTCAACCTTATTGATACCCCCGGCCACGTTGACTTTTCTTACGAAGTTTCGCGTTCTATTGCCGCATGCGAAGGTGCTCTTTTGATCGTGGATGCTGCGCAAGGGATAGAAGCACAAACCATTTCCAATCTTTATCTGGCACTTGAGCACAACCTGGAGATAATTCCTGTATTGAACAAAATCGATCTTCCTGCAGCACGACCTGAGGAAGTAACGGATGAAATTGTTGACTTAATTGGTTGCCCGCCAGAAACAGTAATTCACGCGAGTGCAAAACAAGGAATCGGAATTGCAGAAATTCTTGAAGCCATCGTAAAACGTGTGCCGCCACCCAAAGGTGATCCAAAGGCTCCCCTTCAAGCAATGATCTTTGACTCTGTCTTCAATTCATTTCGAGGAGTGGAGGTTTACTTCCGCGTTTTCAATGGCACAATGAAACAACGAGACATTGTGAAGTTTGTCAACACGGGTAGGACCTACGATGCGGATGAAATCGGGGTGCTGAAACTACAGAAGCATCCTCGAAAAGAAATCAGTGCGGGTAATGTGGGCTACCTTATTTCGGGAATAAAGGAAGCAAAGGAAGTGAAGGTGGGGGACACGATCACACATGTAGATCGACCTGGTGTCTCCGTTAAAGGTTTTGAAAATGTAAAACCGATGGTATTCGCAGGTATTTATCCTGTCGACACATCTGAGTTTGAAGAATTGCGGGCATCGATGGAGAAGCTTCAACTAAATGATGCCTCGCTGGTGTGGGAACCGGAGACCTCTGCAGCTTTAGGCTTTGGCTTCCGTTGTGGCTTTTTGGGTATGCTTCACCTTGAAATTATTCAGGAGAGGCTGGAACGTGAGTTTGACATGACCGTGATTACCACGGTTCCGTCTGTGCAGTTCAAGGCAAAGCTTACCAGCGGTGAAGAGATAACAATCAATGCACCCTCCGAGATGCCAGACCCCACTAAATTGGACTACATAGAGGAACCTTTCATCTTAGCTCAAATTATTACTAAAGCAGAATACATCGGCTCCATTATGGAGTTGTGTATCGAAAAGAGAGGACAGATCAAAAACCAGGTGTACCTCACCACCGACCGGATCGAACTTTCTTTTGAAATGCCGCTATCAGAAATCGTATTTGATTTTTTTGACAAGTTGAAAAGCATCTCCCGTGGCTATGCCTCTTTGGATTACCACCTGATTGGTTTCAAGGAGTCAGATATGGTAAAGCTGGATGTGATGCTAAATGGTGACAAGGTCGATGCACTTTCGGCAATCGTACATAGAGGTAAGTCCTATCAATGGGGAAGAAAACTTTGTGAAAAATTGAAAGAGTTGATCCCGCGGCAAATGTTTGATATCGCTATTCAGGCTTCAATAGGGCAAAAAATTATCGCGAGAGAATCGCTGAGTGCCATCAGAAAGAATGTGTTGGCAAAATGTTATGGTGGGGATATTTCACGGAAGCGAAAACTTTTAGAGAAACAGAAGAAGGGAAAAAAGCGGATGAGGCAAATCGGAAATGTAGAAATCCCCCAAGAGGCATTTATGGCCGTGCTGAAAATCGATTGATTTGTGACAAGTGGACGAGTATTTTTTGACTTTTTTAACGAGTATTAAATAGTATTTAAGAAAGCTTCATGGTCGATACAAAAAAATACACACTCATCGATGGCCGCAAAGTGGCCGCGGACATAAAGAAGGAGATTGCTGATCGTGTCGATGAATTGCGCAGGGAAAAGAAAAAATTACCACACCTTGCGATTATCCTGGTAGGTGATGATGGAGCCAGCACAACCTATGTTGATGGCAAAGTAAAGGCGTGTAAAGAAGTAGGATTCCATTACTCATTGTTACGATTTGCAGACACGATATCCGAAGAGCGCCTGATCAAACACATTGATCAAATCAACAACGATGATGACATTGACGGTTTTATAGTTCAGCTTCCTCTGCCGCCCCACATCTCGGTCGATAAAGTCACGGAAAGAATAAATCCAGAAAAAGACGTGGATGGATTTACCAATCAAAACTTTGGTAGCATCACTTCTACCCACCCACTGATCTTGCCCGCCACGCCTTTTGGCGTATTGGAATTGTTGCGCAGATACAACGTGGAGACGATAGGAAAACACTGTGTAATGGTGGGGGCCAGCAGGCTGGTTGGTGCTCCTCTCAGTATGATGTTGGCGGAACAGGGAAGAGCTACCGTCACGATTTGCCACAAATACACAGAGAATCTTTCGACACACACCAAGCAAGCTGACATTCTTTTGGTAGCTGTTGGTAAGCCTGGCCTAATCACTGGTGATATGGTTAAAGAAGGGGCGGTGGTTATCGACATTGGAACCACGCGCGTGGAGGATGCAAGTAAGGCGAAGGGCTTTGCGCTGAAAGGCGATGTGGATTTTGACACTGTAGCGCCTAAGAGTTCACTGATTACACCGGTGCCCGGTGGTGTAGGCCCTATGACGATCGTATCTCTCTTGCTGAACACGCTAAGGGTATTTGAGCAACGTGCTCACTAGGATTTCAACGTGACAAAATCAATCAATATAGGGAAAGGCGTACTTCCGCTTATGGAGGATTTTTATACCATCCAGGGGGAGGGAGCATTCCAAGGCCAGGCTGCTCACTTCATCCGCCTTGGCGGGTGTGATGTCGGTTGTGTGTGGTGTGATGTGAAGGAGTCTTGGGATGCCGCTGTTCATCCCTTAGTGACGGTAGGTGAAATAGCTGAGCGAGCAAAAAAAAGTGGATGCCGGATAGCCGTAGTGACCGGTGGCGAGCCCGTGATGTACGATCTCTACGAACTCACTGTCGCATTGCATGAAGTTGGGTTGAAAACGCATCTCGAAACATCAGGGGCCTACGCAATAACAGGGATATGGGATTGGATTTGTCTTTCGCCAAAAAAATTTAAGGCACCGGTTGAGTCCGCGTATGATTCCGCGAACGAACTGAAGGTGGTCGTCTATAACAAAAGTGATTTTGAATGGGCTGTTCAGCATGCGGCCAAGGTTCCGGAGAATTGTAAATTGTATCTCCAGCCAGAATGGTCGAAAGAGAAGGAGATGGTTCCGCTCATCGTTGAATTTGTAAAGGCCAATCCGAAGTGGCAAGTGTCACTTCAGACCCATAAGTATATGAATATCCCATAAAGGGATATTTTTTCCTTTCAATCTATCACCAAAGGCCTTTTTGGTCGTTTTAAAGCTTGAAGTCTCTTTGGAGATGGTTAGTTTTATGCGATGCATTGGATGGTGATGAGAATTTTAATTCTGTGTTGGTTTTTGGTTGGGGTAGCAATTTCCGCTGAGGCGCAATTGAGTACAACCAAAAAGAAAGCGATTGAGCTCTACAATCAAGCTGATAATTTTAGGGTGAGAGGGCAGTACGAGGCTGCCATTTCCTTGTTAAAGGAGGCAATTGAAAAGGATCGCAATTTCGTTGAGGCCTACTTCAGACTTGGATTTACTTACAAGTCAATGCGTGATTATCACAGGTCCGACCTGAGTTTTGAAAAAGGCCTCTCCCTCACCACTGATCCCCGAAAACAGAAAGGTTTCTTTCTGGAGATGGGTGACAATTACCTTAAACAAGGTGAGTATCAAAAGGCGCTTGATTTTCTTAATCAATACCTGGCAGTAGAAACCACCAACCGACAACGAATTGCGTTGGCGGAATTGTGGAAGCGAAACGCGGAGTATGGTTTAAGGAACAAAAAAATCCAAGCACAATACAAGCCACATCAACTCAGTGATACAGTTAACCGGTTTGGCTTGCAGTATTTTCCGGTACTCACCGCTGACGAACAGGAATTGATTTTCACCAGAAGGATGGGGCCAGGCCCTGATGACGATGAAGACCTTGTGGTTTCACGAAAAGATGACCGTGGACGATGGGGTATTCCCGAGTCCATATCTCAAAACATAAATTCACGATTCAACGAAGGAACGTGCACGATATCCGCGGATGGAAGAACGCTGATCTTCACGTCTTGTATAGGACGGAGAGGTTATGGCAACTGCGATCTGTTTTATAGTAAAAAAGTTGGAGATGAGTGGTCTGTCCCAATTAATATCGGACCGGAAATAAATAGCTCTGCATGGGAATCACAGCCGTCATTGTCTGCAGACGGAAGGATACTTTATTTTATTTCCGACAGAAGAAGCGGAGTTGGTGGAAGAGATATTTATTTCTCGAAAAAGAAAGATGATGGCACATGGTCTCCAGCTGAAAACTTAGGGCAGCCTATCAATACACCTTTCGATGAAATATCACCATTTATCCATGTTAATGGCCGGACACTCTTCTATGCTACAAACGGAAAGCCTGGTTTTGGCGGATACGACATTTTTAAAAGTGAAATGACAGACGATAAATGGGGGATGCCGGTGAACTTTGGCTCACCGATAAATGACCATGAGGACCAGTTTTCACTTTTCATCACTGCAGATGGAACAAAAGGATATTACTCCCACGAAGATGGTACACGGGAAAATTCCGCAAGGTTATATGAAATGACTGTGCCAGTTGAGCTTCAAATTGCTTACCGCAGCAATTTTGTAAAAGGTGTGGTTAAAGACAGAGCCACTGGTGAATTTATCAAATCACGGGTTGAGTTGATTGATCTCAAAAATGATGAGCTGGTGTCAGTTGTTGAATCAGATTCAATCACTGGCGAGTACCTGATGGTACTAACCACTGGCTCTGATTATGCTCTTTATGTCACTGCCTCAGATTACTTATTTCAGAGTCTGAACTTTAATTACGAGGACAACCCTAACCCTGAGCCGGTGGTCATCGATATTCTTCTCGACAAGGCAAACAAAGGCGCAACTGCTGTATTGAATAATATATTCTTTGACTTTGATAAATATGAACTGAAAGAAAAGTCAATAACGGAGTTAAATAAGGTAATTAGATTTATGAATGAGAAGCCAACGGTGAGGGTTGAGATCGGAGGGCATACCGATAGCGATGGTTCAGCAACTTATAACAAACAACTCTCGCTGAAAAGAGCGCAGTCGGTGGTTTCCTATCTGGTTGAAAAAGGTATTAACCGAAGTCGATTGACTGAAAAGGGTTATGGTGCTGATCAGCCGATTGTGCCCAACGATACGGAAGAGCACAAGCAGGCCAACAGGCGTATCGAATTTAAGATAATTGAATTTTAGGAAACCATGAGTTGGCGCTTGATCTTTTGCATGACTGTGACTTCATTGATGTGGTCATGCAAGGACGATGAGATTTCCACCCCAGCGCCCGAGCTGTTCGATGTCACATTTGATTTTCAATCCAAGTTTCAGATAAAGGAAAATGATGACACGGAAATCATCATTCCAATCAAACTCAGTGAATCTCAAAATACGCCTGTCACCGTGACCTATGAGTATTTCGAACAGGATGCGGTCAATGGCAGTGACTTTACAATACTTTCTGATAATCCTCTGGTTATACCGGCCGGCTCAACTTCAGTTAATGTAAGGATACGAATCAACGATAATCAGGTGCCGCAACTTGAGGATCGTAAAATTTTTCTCAGACTAAGGTCAGTTGATAAAGCAAATGCAAAATTTGGTGTGCCAAGTGAAATAGAAATTACAATAGACGAAAATGATTGCCTGAGTAGTATTTCCACTGTTGAGAACTGGTTTGGAGCTTTGACAATTCAAAGTGAGATTGACACGTCTACAGGAACTGGTCTTGAAAACAGCACAGGATTGTGTGGAGGTTCTTTTGATATCAAAGGCAAGGTGGTAGGAGTAGATAACCCGGAGTCAACGTTGACAATCAAACTGACCAAAAACTTGAGCGAGCCAACCAAAGGAACAGCCATAATTAACCGTTCGAAACTATTCACATTCACCAGCCAATTTGAAATAGAGGCAGAGGGTGAGTATGATGAAACAACGAGGAAGATTGTTCTTAACTACAATTTTTTCGATTTGAATAACAGTGCAAACAATTTTGAAAGTTCACTTTTGATAATTGCTGACCAGTGATGCTAAAATACTTTGTGCTGTTACTCACAGGCTTACTGACTTTTAACCTGGCACCTGCGCAATCAAATCGCCTGAGGGGCCTGGAAGCGGTTGACAGCGCATACCAGCATTATCAAGCGGAAGCTGAAAAAAGAATTGCCCGGTTTCTTCAAAGGTCGGGTTCAGGTCGTGTTCTTACCCAGGGTAATGGTTCAAAAATATTTTTAATTGACGTCTCACCATCCGGCATACCCATCTATATTAAATCAGATAATGCTGAAGTGGCTACATCTTTGAATGTTGATGAGCTTCGGTCAACCGGTAGCCTTGGACTAAACCTGGAGGGAACGGGGATTCAGTTGGGTATTTGGGATGAAGGAAGGGTGAGAAATAACCATGTCGAGTTTGGTGGGCGAGTCACTCAAATAGATAACCCTTCACCGTCCTTTAATTTTCATGCTACGCATGTGATGGGTACAATGTTAGCAGCGGGTATCAACGCAAATGCCAAGGGCATGGCTCCAAAGGCAACAGCCATTGCTTTTGATTTTAACGGAGACGTGAGTGAAATGTCGAATCAGGCAAAGCCCGATCAAACTTCAATTGTACTTTCAAATCACTCATACGGTACTTTGTCAGGTTGGGATAATGGCACAGGAAATTGGGTGTGGCATGGTGATCCTTCCATCAGTAACTCTATCGATTGGAAGTTTGGGTTCTATAATTCAACAAGTCGGTTTTACGATGACATCGCGTTCAATGCCCCATATTACTTAATCGTGAAATCTGCGGGTAACGACAATAGCGATGTCGGTGATGGTTCACGACCTGCTGACTGCAATCCATTTGATTGCATTCCAACAAACGGTGTGGCCAAAAATATTCTCACTGTGGGGGCTGTTAAGAAATTATCCGGACCATACACGGGGCCTTCTGATGTTGAGATCACTAGCTTTAGCAGCTTTGGCCCTTCTGATGATGGTAGAATAAAACCTGACATTGTTGCACCGGGGCAAGCCGTGCTCTCAACTTCGGAGGCAACGACCACTTCTTACGCAACTGCCAGCGGTACATCAATGTCCTCACCAGCCACTACTGGTACGCTGGCACTTCTGCAAGAGCTCTACAAAAATTTGAATGGAGGAAATCTGATGAAAGCAGCTACCCTGAAGGCACTTGCCATTCACACCGCGCGGGAAGCTGGAACAAGCCCAGGGCCAGATTTTAAATTTGGTTGGGGTTTGTTGGATGCCAAGGCTGCGGCAGAAACCATTATTAATAGAGATGATCAGAATATTTTTATTCAGGAGTTGTCACTATCCAATGGCAACGTCTTTGAAATGAATCTGACACCAAAAGAGAATGAGAAAATCACGGCAACATTGGTGTGGACAGATCCCGCTGGTCCTGTGCTCACGCCATCGCTAAACCCAACAACGAAAACGCTGGTTAATAACTTAAATCTAAGTTTGATTGATGATGGTGGAACTACTCAGTTTCCATGGAAACTCAACGCAGCAAATCCGGCAGCAGCTGCTACGAAAGGAATAAACACAGTTGACAATGTTGAAAAATTGGAATTTGATCTTCCGGAGCCAAGGGACTACAAACTGCGAGTTGATCACAGTGGAACTCTGGTAAATGGAAGTCAGGATTTTTCTCTCATCCTAACCTACAGTTCCGTAATTGATCCGAGAACGAAGTACTATTGGATAGGTAACACTGGAAATTGGAATGATGGAGCCAAGTGGTCGCTTAGTAGTGGTGGAGTTCCTGCGAATGCAGTTCCTGGTTCCGAGGATAACGTCATCTTTGACGAGAACTCGTTTTCGGCTGACAATCAAATATTGAGTCTGACACAAGACCAACAATGCTATAGCATTCGGTGGTTTGCAAACGAAAGCGTTCAGTGGTCTCTCAATGGTCATCATCTTGAAGTCGGTGCCGGTGTAAACTTACTTACTGATAATATCACGACCACTTCGGCCGGAAGCTTGACGCTGTTAGGTTTAGGCGAAGGAGAGAACCCAGTTAGTCTTGGCGGCAATGACCTCAATGATTTGACAGTTGAATTCAGTGGCCCGGCTTCGTGGTTGCTTACCGGTGACGTTTCATTGTCAGGTATAAGCCTGGCCGAGGGTTCGTTGAAAATTAATGGCAGTAGTATTTCACTTAGTAACATTGGCTTTACGGGAGTGGCCTCGAAGTCAATGACTTTTGAAAACGCTACTATTACAGGCTTGGGAACGGTGATGATCGATTGGTCGGGTGTTGAACTGGAAGTAGTTAATTCAACGCTTCGATGTCCTGCTGCGTCAACTTTTTCAGTTGATTTGGGTTCGAATATGTTTGAGGGCATCATTGAACTTGACGGGGGACAGTTGAATGTAACCGGTTCCGGTGAAATCGCGAAGGTTATGGGAATGGGAACCCTCGTTACACAAAGTGATCTGATTTGGGATGATATTTTGCTTGAAGCCGGATCAACACTGACAATTCAAGAAGGATCGCAGCAGACGGTCAATGGTACATTTGATTTAGCCGGCACAGCAGGAAGTAAAGTTCTAGTTGAGTCTTCCGGGCCAGGACTTGCCACGCTCAATTTTGAGTTAAATCAGAAGATATGTCTCGATCACCTGACCATTAACAATGTTGAGGTGACAGGTGAGTCAACCGTAAGTGCTGGATTGAACAGCACCGTTACCAATTCACCTGGCTGGATTGCAGATGATTGCAGTAATATTCTGTTTGCTGATTTTGAAGTTGCCTTCAATTGTGAGAACGCATCTGTATATTTTACGGATAAAAGTTCAGGACCCATAAGTTCCAGGACCTGGAATTTTGGTGATGATGCATCACAAGTGAACGAATCGCAGGAAGCCAACCCTATCCACTTTTTTGAAGGACCAGGTCAGCATGATGTTACATTGACGGTATCGAACGGAACTTCGAACGATTCGTATCAAAAGACAATAGAGCTGTTGCCATCTGTTCTCGCGGAAAATAGAATTGAGTTCAACAATGGCAAATTGATCAGTTTCCAACCCGCAGAGGGATATCAATGGGTGTTGGATGGAAAGATACTCGATGGTGTCGATACAAGGTCGATTGATTTTTCCAACGGATTTGGCGAATACTCAGTTTTAACTTTTGATGAACTATGTAACAGAAGGTCTGAACCTTTTCTTGTTACTGGCTTAAATGGAGACTTTGCGGGTAGCGGACTATATCTTTATCCCAATCCGGCCACTACTCAATTGAGCATATTGTTTGGTAAGCCAGTGACAGGTATTAAAATAACAGATCAATTGGGTCGCTCGTTGTTCCCAGCCTGGACTAAAACCAGTGACGGAGCGGAGATAGATATTTCCGAATTCCCAGGTGGAATTTATATCTTGCATGTACAATCCGAATCTCGGATTATTTACAGAAGGGTGGTATTTCGTTGACAAATGAGTGCGCATGAATGCTGCATCTCCAAGGTTGTGTCTTTTGTTTTTCTCGTTCTTGAGTTTGACATCGGGTCAGGCGCAGATAAGCAGTGATCTATCCATATTTAAAAAAAAACAGGCTGAGCTTTCAGGTAAACAGCAATTTAGGGCAACTGAGTACGCTAAAAGGAATTCAATCCCAATTCTGAGGAACACGATTGAAGGCCGTCAACTATTATTGGTTGATGTTCACAATGGTGTTCCCATCTACCTTGCTCCTCTAAATAGTGAAGCGGCTATTACAACCGGTGCTTCTGTCCTTCAGTCAGGAATTACTGGAATTACGCTGGAGGGTGAAGGCATGCTCATTGGTGTGTGGGATGAGGGGAGTGTAAAAGAGCACATTGAGTTGGGATCTCGGGTGATCTCGAGAGAGGTCGATAACCCTAAAACACATTCGACACATGTCACGGGTACTTTGATTGCTGCTGGTATCAACGCAAGCGCCAGGGGCATGGCGCCTAAAGCTGAAGTCACGGATTGGTTTTTTGACAATGACCTTGCGGAGATGGCAGCATTGGCGAAACCAGATGAAGCATCCTTGCTCTTATCCAATCATTCGTACGGAACTGTAACAGGTTGGACGAAGATTAACAATGTTTGGACGTGGACGGGAGATCCTTCTGTGAGTGTTGACGAAGACTATCGCTTTGGATTGTACGGTGAAAAGGCGAGAGCTTTGGATGAACTTGCCAATCTGTCGCCTTACTACACCATTGTTTGGGCTGCTGGAAATGATCGTGGCGAACCGGGTGACGGCTCACGACCACCTGACTGCAATGGTGGCGCAGGCTATGATTGCATAATACCTGAGGCGGTTGCCAAGAACATCATTACCGTTGGAGCAGTAAACAAAGTAACTTCCTATACGGGTGCCTCAAGTGTGTCAATGAGTTCGTTCAGTAGCTGGGGCCCAACTGATGATGGAAGAGTCAAACCTGACCTTGTTGGGGCGGGAGTGAGTTTATTTTCGTTAAGCGCGGTCGGCACTGATGGCTATTCATTTTCTAGCGGCACATCAATGGCTACACCAAATGTTACCGGGTCGTTGGCTTTGTTGCAGGAGCTGTATCGAAAACTTCATGGTGGTAGAGTGATGAAAGCGACTTCCCTGAAAGCCCTGGCGATTCACTCCGCAAAGGAGGCCGGCCCGCTACCTGGCCCGGATTATTGCTTCGGTTGGGGTTTGCTGGATGTGGAGGCAGGGGCAAAAATTATTGTAGGAGAAGATGGCCTGCAAACAATGATTTTGGAAGAGACATTGAATCAGGGAGAGGAATTTGAAATAATTCTTAATCCAAAAGCCAATCAGAAAATCAAAGCCACATTGGTATGGAATGATCCAGCCGGTACGCCACCTGCTACTGCGTTGGATCCAACAAATCTCATACTGGTCAATGATCTGGATATGAAGCTCATCGCGCAAAACGGAGTAACGCAGTACCCTTGGCTTCTTGATCCGGCAAGTCCGGCTGCGCAAGCTATAAAGGGAGACAATTTTAGAGACAACGTTGAAAAGCTTGAATTTCCGTTTCCAGTCGCTTCTCCCTATAGGCTTCTCGTTAGTCACAAAGGAGTATTAAAAGGTGGCATTCAGTCGTTTTCACTGATAATAAATTATCAATCATCAGAAGCCGGAAACACACTTTATTGGATTGGTGACTCCGGAGATTGGAACGATAACACTCACTGGTCTACAACAAGTGGGGGTTCGCCAGCATTCACGGTTCCAACCTCCAACGATTTGGTGATTGTGGATGATAACTCATTCGATGGTGTTGGTGAGAATAAAATAACATTGCAGCAGAATCAATCGGTTCGGTTGTTAAAATGGATTTCAAATCAC
>DAORAG010000057.1:0-11691 GCA_035344095.1 Cyclobacteriaceae bacterium
ACCAACCCGATCATGGCTATCAGCAGAGAAAGGGCTGCAAATACGTTGAAGAGCCCGCCAAGTCTTTGTTCTTGCTGATATTGCCTTGCCCATTCTTCATCCAAAAAGAAATATTCAAAAGGCGCGTCATTGGCAGCCGCATCCCACTTCGATTCAAGTTGGCTAATGATATCTGAAACTTTGTCACTCTCCACTTTCAAGGCAATCATTTTTCCACTCTCCCAAATCTTTGAGTCAATGTGATAGAAGATTGACGGGTTGATCTCCTGATGCAAGGAGGCATAGTTAAAGTCCTTCACCACACCAATAATTTCACCCTCTCCAGTCTCGGGATTTTCAAAACCTTCATATAGGATTCTTTTCCCGAGCGCTTCTTCAGGAGTCCACCCAAAGAGGCGAACGGTCGTTTCATTAGGAATTACCTTCATCTTGTCGCCAGGGCGGTTGACATCAAAGGACCGACCGGCAGCCAGCGAGAATCCCATTGTCTTGAAATAGTGATCGTCAATTTTAGTCTGAGAAATCGATAACTGAGAATTGTCACCTTCCTTTCTGAAAATATCCTCATACGATCCTCGACCGGGGACAGTCATCGCTATCGAAGCATCGACCACGCCAGGCACCCGGGCTGCCTCATCCCGGAATGCCTTGACATGATCTGCAAGTTTTTCTGCATTGTCTATCACCAACACATTGTCTTTATCGAAGCCGAGATTCTTTGATTGAAAGAACTGAAGCTGTTGGTGCACAACAATAGTGGCGATGATAAATACAATCGATACCACAAATTGAATTGTTACCAGCCCATTGCGCAATCCAGAGCGAAGTCCAGCTGACAGTTTTCCTTTTAGCACGTTGGCAGGCCGAAAACTTGTCAAATAAAACGAAGGGTATATCCCGGCAATTACACCGACAGCAATGGGTAACACAATTAACAACCACAAAGTGTCACCACCGTCCCAAAGTGAAAACGGCATTTCAATGCTTAGGGCATCTGATACGACAATTCGAAACAACTCCAACAACCCCAATCCCATCAGCGTAGCAACGGACGCCATTGCAACTGACTCAAGTTGAAACTGGTAGATGAGCGATCCCCTCATAGCACCCAACACTTTTTTTACCCCCACCTCTTTGGCGCGTGAAGTTCCCCGCGCTGTCGACAAGTTGATGAAATTGATGATTGCCAGGATGAGCACAAAAAGCGCAACCAAGCTGAAGATCTGGACATACTTGATATCTCCGGTCGGTCCGATTCGGTTGTCAATCAACCCCGAATACAGATGAATGCTCTTTACCGGTTGCAATGCAAACTCCCAATCACCTTTGCCTTTCATGAATTCAGCATAGTCGATCCCCATTCTGCCCAAACTGGGTAGAACATGAAGCTTCACCATACTTTGCATCTTCTTTTCCAACTCATGAGCATCCGCTCCGGGCCTGAGTTTCACGTAAGTAGCAGTTTGTGTCCAAATCCAGCTCCATTCGAAACGCTTGAGCGCGTGATTGGTGTAAATGGACAAGAGATAATCGAAATGAAAGTGCATATTCTCAGGCTGCCTCTCGGTAACGCCTGTTACCTCAACAGCTCGATTGTCATCACCCATTTGGATGATCTTGCCAAGTGCAGATTGGTCTCCAAACAATTTTCTAGCGGTTGCGTCTGAAATCACAACTTTGTCAACACCCTGAAGAGCAGTTTTAGGGTTTCCTTCCTTGAGCGGGATTGTGAATATGCTGAAGAAATTGGAATCGGCAGCGAGCACGTTGCTCTCATTGAATGCCAAAACATCACCGTTGTCGTTGAGGTATTTAACCAGATATCCTCCAGGCGTATTGACACGCATTACCTCCTCCACTTCGGGAAACTCCTGCCCCATCACCACAGCCAATTGCGGACCTGTAGATCCCATCATACCTCCTTCGGGCGCCCAAATCAATGTTTGATTAACACGATAGAGCCTGTCAACGTCATTGTGAAATTTGTCGTAGCTGAGTTCGAATCGCACATAGCTCCAGATGAGTAGACATACCGCAATACCAAGTGATAGGCCCAATACATTGATGAGCGAAAAATACTTCTCTCTGAGTATGTTTCTAACTGCAAACTTGATGTGGTTTCTGAACATAATATTTGTGATTAAAATTCTTATTCGTTTCTCAATGCTTCAACGGGATTAACCAATGCTGCCCGCATGGAACGATAGCCTACGGTGAGAAAAGCAATTGCCGTTGTGGTGAAAAGGCCTGCCGCGAACATGATCGTACTCAGAGGAACTCTGTAAGCGAAGTTGCCGAGCCATTGATCCATAATATATCCTGCGAGTGGAGCTGCAATAGCAAACGCGACCACGACCAGAACAATAAACTCCCTTGAAAAAATATAAAATATATTTCCAATAGATGCGCCAAGCACCTTACGCACTCCTATCTCCTTCTCTTTTTCATTGGCCATAAATGAAATCAATCCATATAAACCGAGGCATCCAATTGTGATGGCTATGCCCGAGAATATCATCAGCAGTACCGACATCCTTTGTTCATTTTCGTAAAATTCTGCAATCTGCCGATCGACAAAATCATAGCTAAACAAGTAATCAGGATATTGTGCACTCCATGCCTTTTCTATTCCCTCAATTGCCTCCTTGTATTTGCCTGGTTCAAGTTTGACCGCTATTGAGCGATAATCTTCCAGGTCGCTCATAATCACCACTGGATCGATCGGCCGTATGAGTGAGGTGGTATGGAAATCGGCAACAACTCCAACGATGGGAATCCTTTTTCTCCAAATGGTTATCTCACGTCCAATTATTTCCTCGGGATTTTCAATTCCAACTTCGTGCATCAGCCTTTCATTGACAAGTGCAGCAGCAATAGTGTCCGTTCGTTGAAGATTTCGTCCCGCGATCAGCTTCAGCTGAAACAGGTCAAGATAGTCCGCGTCTCCCTCCTTGACATGCGCCCTATGGCTATCTTCCACACCAGCCAAAGAGAAATTCGTGCTGGAGATAGATCCGCTTGATGGTGGTGTTGTACACAGTGTTGTACCAGCTACTCCGGAGATCTGCGTCATTGATGACTTCAATGCCCTTTTGGGTTGAATACCTTCATTTTCAGGAATCGGCACTGAAATGATCGCCTCCTTATTAAAACCAAGATCTTTCTTATCGAGGTAGTTCATTTGTGAAAGGAGTATTACGGTGCCAACGATGAGGAGTTGTGAGATCACAAACTGAAAGACAACAAGGCCTCTTCTTAGCGCATAGCCACCTGTGCTTCGGTTGGTGATCTTATTTTTCAATGCCAAGGCAGGACTGAATCCCGAAAGAAGTAATGCCGGATATGATCCTGAAACCAGGCTTACGACCAACCCAACACCAACCAGGAAGATAATAACGGTGTAATTAGTTAGGTCGATATGTAAATTCAATTCGAGAAACTGGTTGAGCTGAATGAATGCCAACTCAGATAGGCCGACAGAGATGACAATGGCTATCAGCGTAATAAATGAAGTCTCAGACAAGTATTGCAAAATCAATTGTCCGCGCTGGCTACCCAGTACTTTTCTGATTCCAACTTCTTTTGAACGCTTCACCGCAACAGCAGTGGATAGGTTTACAAAATTGATGCAGGCAGTTAGAATGAGGAACACAGCCACTATCCCCATCGCCAAAATGGAAGACTTACTTACCGTAGAATATCGGTAGTTACTAAAGTGAACATCATAACTGAGATCTGACAACGGCTGCAACCACCATGTTGAGTTCTCTGCGTTCTCCTCACCCTTGTATTTTTCTATAAAATCGTGGAACTGAATATTAATCGCGGAGGGATCTGTACCCTCTTTGAGCAGCACGTAGCATTGATCGTCACTGAACGTACTATTCCATCCATATCCATCTTTTTCCTTTTTGATGCTCGCATATGAGATCAGAATTTCAAACGGAAGGTTGGTGTTATCAGGTGCATCCTCCATGATGCCAGTAACTTTGAGATCCAATTCGTTGTTTAGGCGGATGGACTTGCCGATAGGATCATCATCTCCAAAAAACTTACGCGCAGAAGACTCGGATAATATCACCTGTCCTGGTTCAATTAGGGCTGTCTTGTAGTTTCCGGAAATAATTTTTCTGGAAAAGACTGAGAAGTAGGTTGAGTCTGTGTATCCAAATCTCTCCTCCTGCTCAAATATTTTCTTGTCTCCATTGTGCTCTACGGTAAAGAGTCCATTGTACGAACCCGAAATGAACAATACTTTTTCGAGGCCGGTGACTTCACTTCTGAAGGCATCCGAAAAGGGCGCGGGCACCCCAGGCGTGTAATCTTCGTTCCCGTTGACAACAGTCTTATTCACCACGCGATAAATCCGATCTCCATTGGGGTGGTAATTGTCGAAGCTGGTAAAAAAAGAGATCATGAGAAACAACACAAGGCTGCATGTGATTCCCAGAGCCAGGCCAAATACATTAATCACAGAGTAACCGAGATTTCTCTGGATATTTCTAAATGTGACAATGAAGTAGTTCTTAAGCATCGTGATTTAATTTTACTCGTCTCTTAGTGATTCAACGGGATTCGCAGTAGCAGCCCTAACAGCCTGATAGCTGATGGTAAAAAACGCTATGGCCACATTAAGAATACCACCAACCAAAAAATAAATGGGATCAATATCAATGCGATAGGCGAATCCGCTGAGCCATTGATTCATCGAATACCAAACGAGCGGTGCTGCAATAAGAAAAGCAATACCGACCAGTTTGATAAAGTCATTGGATAGCAGCATCACGATTCCAGAAACCGAAGCACCCAACACTTTCCTCACACCAACTTCTTTCGTCTTCTGAACAATCAAGAAGGAAATCAATCCAAAAAGACCAAGGCAACCAATGCCTATAGATACACCAGAAAAGATTTTGAAGATGGTGAATAGTTGGTTCTCCCGGCTGTAGTTCTTGGCCAGATAGTCATCCATAAAAGTGTACTCGAAAATAAAATCGGGAAATGCTTGTTCCCATGCTGCCTTGATGTGGGCGATTGTCTCTGGAATATTCGAATCATTAATTTTTATTCCTGCTTCAAAATAAAAATTAGGGTACTGAACCATTACCTGCGGCCTTATGGCCTCATGGAGTGACTTGGTATGAAAGTCCTTTACAACCCCAATGATCGGCCCCTTGCTTTTACTTAAACCAAAAGAAAGATTTTTTCCAAGTGCTTCATCTGGCGAGCTAAATCCAAACTCACGCACTGCGGTTTCATTTATTAAAAATTCAAGTCCAGCCTCCTGTTCCTCTTGTTTAAGGAACCAACGCCCCGCAGCAATTTGCAAATCAAAAGTTTTGAGGTAATCGTAGTCTATCGCCTTTATCCCGGCCACCACCTCACGCTCAACACCATCCATTCTGATATCGGAATTGATATCGTTATCAGAAGTCGGAACGCCAATAGCAAATGAAACAGACTTCACGTTACTGTTTGATAGCAGTTGCGTTTTCAATGTTTGTAACTTCACAGGATCACGATCACTAAGGCCTGCCGTCACGATATAATCTTTATCAAACCCAAGCGGCTTGTTGCGGAAATAATTCATTTGTTGAGCTACAACTATGGTACCGATGATGAGTACCTGGCTGATCACAAACTGAAATGTTACCAGCCCCTCTCGTAGCAGTTTAGAATTACCAGCCGCGGAGGTCATTTTTCCTTTCAATGCAACAGCGGGATTGTAACCAGAGAGAACCAATGCCGGGTACAGTCCTGACATAATCGACACTGCGATGATTATTGAAATCAAAAATCCGATCGCCATGGGAGTCCTCAGCGCCTCGAATCCCAGACTTGTACCCATCAGGCTATTGATAAATGGCATCACACGTTCTGCCACACCTAGCGCCACCAATGTTGCGAGAAGCGTTAACAAAAATGCTTCGCCCAGGTATTGATAAACCAGTTGCATCCGTGTCGCGCCTAAAACCTTTCTCACCCCAACTTCCCTCGATTTCCTTAGCGCCAGTGCTGTGCTAAGATTTACAAAGTTGATGCAAGCCAACAGCAGAATAAACAACCCTATAAATCCAAGCACATATAGGTAACTCGTGTCAACTGTATAGCCGGGATTAAACTCCGCATAGGTCTTATCAAAATGAATCTCGCGAAGAGGCTGAAGTGTATAGTGTGTGTTCTCCGCTGATTCACCTTTCAAATATTTCCTTGGAAGCAGTGCGAGTTGGTTTTCAAAATCTGCCTTTGACATTCCTTCTGGAAGCATCACGTAGTGTGCAAATCCAATGTTGACACCCCATGAATCATACTTGAATCCACCAACCATCTCATCATTGAAGCTTTCCATATTCACGATCATCGAAAATGGTAAATGAGAGTTTCCGGGAGCATCTTTGAGCACACCTGCAATCTCAACATCCACGATCTCGGAAAAATTGATCACCTTACCTACTGGCGAATCACCACCAAAATGTGATTTGGCCATAGACTCGGTGATGAACGCGGTGTTCGGCTTTCGGAATGAAGCAACCGGGTTACCGGTCACTACTTCGAAATCAAAAACCTGAAAGAAGTTGGAATCGGAAAAGATGATATCATTTTGAGTCCATTTTTCCTCTTCCCATTGTAACTGATACTCCTGTGGGTAAAATACCTGAGTCACACCAAGCAATTCCGGATAATCATTAATCAGGGCAGATCGCATTGGAAATGGCGTGGAAGCATTTCTTTTTTCACCCGAGTCAGACACCTCATCACGTACAACACGATAGATGCTATCGCCCTTACTGTGGAAATTGTCGTAGTTAAGTTCGAAGTTGATAACCAGAAAAGCCAAAACGCATGCGCTGAGACCGATACTCAGTCCAAACAAATTGATAAAGGTGGACACCTTGTTCTTCACAAGGTTTCTTAGCGTGACCTTGAAATAATTCTTTAGCATAACTATCTATTCGCTTTTTAAAGATTCTACAGGATTGATGAGGGCCGCTTTAATCGATTGATAACTTACTGCGATCAGCGCCACAGCCAGAACCAAAGCTCCACTGCCTATGAAAACATATATATTTAGGTCCGTACGGTAGGCATATCCTCGCAACCATGAGTTCATCGCGTAGTAGGCCATTGGTAAGCCGAGAACAGCAGATAATAAAATCAGCTTGGCGAAGTCGCGCGATAAAAGCATGACAATTTGTGTTGCTGTGGCTCCTAACACTTTTCTGATACTTAACTCTTTGTTTCTTTGTTCACTCATGTACGCAGCTAACCCCAAAAGCCCAAGGCATGCAATAATTAATGCAAGCCCGGTAAAAACAGAGAAGAGTGTTCCCAATCGGGATTCCTCCCTAAACAAACTGCTATAGGACTCATCGAGAAAAGTATAGCTTAAGGAGATATCAGCATGTTTCTTCCAAAGCGATTCCACTTTAGCTATGGTTTGATCATAATTACCCGGATTCAATCGCAAGTGCAGAAGTGGTTGATCATTCTCCAGCATAAAAACCAGGGGACTTACCGCTTCTTTGAGTGATCGGGTATTAAAGTCCTTCACAACCCCGATTACCTCGAGTTTTCTTGACCTATCACCGTCTGAGAGGTAAACTAACTTTCCAATTGGATCACCTTCAAAAAGATAACCGGCTGCTACTTCATTAAGGATGACTGCGGAAGAGTCGCTCGCGAAATCGCGTGAGAAATTGCGACCACTTGCTACCTCAATACCCACAGTGGGTAAGAAGTCGTAATCCGCGTGACATGTCCTCACAAGTTTTCTGGTCTCCTGATCGTCTTCAGTTACCGCCACCGTACCATCATAATCATCGATGGGTCTGAACTCGGAACTGGCTATTGCTGAAATCTCAGGCAACTGTTTGAGTTCATTGATCAGTGACTGCTGACTATCAACCCGATCTGCATTTTCTACCACCAGCACATTCTCCTTATCAAACCCAAGTTTCTTTGACCTCATGTAATTCAACTGCTGTTGAACCACAAGCGTGCAACAAATCAATACCATTGAAATCGTAAACTGCAATGTCACAAGGCTATTCCGGAGCTTACTGCTTTTGAAACCCGACCGGATATCACCCTTGAGAACAACCGATGGCTTAAGGCGAGAAAGAAAGAACGATGGATAACTGCCAGCAAGAATGCCTAGCAGTATCACGAAAAGCGTCAGTGTAGCAATGCCCACCGGTTGAATGATCTGATCAAAAGAAAGTTCACGACCGGTGAGATCTACAAAAGGAACTCTCGCCAACTCCACAAGCCCAAGTGAAATCAAGGTGGCTATTGCAACCAGAATAATTGACTCAATAGTGAATTGACGGATGAGCTGATGCGATGCAGAGCCAAGTACCTTCCGCACACCTACCTCTTTCGCTCGATTGGAAGAACGGGCTGTGGTAAGGTTTACAAAATTCACGCAAGCAAGGGTTAGCACCACCAATGCTACGATTCCAAAGATGTATAAAGTTGACATCTCACCGTTGGGCTCAAATTCACCCTGGCCATTTCCTTGAAGATGAATGTCGGTAAGCGCCAGCTCGTCAAACGATAAATTGATCCCCTGCTTTGGTAAATCTTTAAATCCTGGATTGTGAACCTCTATCACCTCTGGAATTTTACTTACTACACTCGCTACATTGGCTCCCTCTTGAAGAACAAGGTAGGTTGAGAGGTTCATCGCATTCCAGGTTTCATCTCGACCGGAAGGGATCAACGTGATTGGAACAACGGCATTAGGATGAAAATGAGAGTTAGGCGGTGCCTCCTGCATGATCGCTGTCACCTGCACCACATCATCTCCTATTTGAATAGAGTTTCCAACTATGTCGTTCCATTGACGTGTCTTGAAATATTTTTCAGCGATTGATGGCGTCAGTACAATTTTGTTATTCCCAACAAGGGCAGTATTTGGATTTCCTGCAAGTAATTGAAAGTCAAAGACCCTGAAGAAATTGGAATCCGCGAAGAATATATTCTCTTCATTGAATGCAACCTCGTCCTTTTTAAATAGCCTGTTCCCGCTAGTCATGCGCATCGCCTCTTCAATCTCAGGGATGTCACTTTCCAATGCTTTCGCCATTGGCGGGAAAGTCGAGTTGCCGTCAAACCGATTCGCGCCAAGCTCCAGATGAGACACAAGTCGGTAGATTCGATCAGACTTCGAATGAAATCGATCGAAGCTCAGTTCGTTCACGATATATATGGTGATCAACATGGCAACCGCGATACCCACAGCAAGTCCGGATACATTCAGGATTGTGTAGAACTTCTCTCTGATGAAGTTTCTGATCGCTACTTTGAACAGGTTTTTCAGCATAATGTGACTCAATTTGTGTCAGTGTTGGCCAAACCCGTGCCACACATCTTAACTTACTGAAATAGAGTTATTTACAATAATAAACCAAAACACTCGCTATCATTATTGTATCATTTTCGTTACAGTGTATCGTATGATATCGTAACAATTACATACTTTGGCAGTCCAATTTAACTCATGCGAGACGGCAACATATTAATAATAGATGATGACAGGGACGTGCTGGAGACAGCCCGCATGTTTCTCAAGCAGGAATTTAGTGTAGTTAGAATCGAGGAACAGCCAGAACTGATCCCGCAACTGCTGCAGGAACAAGACTATGATGTCATCTTGCTGGACATGAATTTCAACAAAGGAATCAACGATGGAACCGAGGGCTTCTTTTGGCTTGAGAAGATATTGTCTATCGATCCCAATGTAGTGGTCATCCTGATCACCGCTTATGGTGAAGTAGATCTTGCCGTAAAGGCGATGAAGAGTGGCGCCACGGATTTTGTGTTGAAGCCGTGGAAAAACCAAAAGCTACTAGGTACTATTCTGTCTGCCCTTCAGCTTAGGAAGTCGCGCAAGGAGCTTGAGCGAGTCAAGCTAACACAGGAAGAGCTCAGCAGAGATATCGATACAGCCTTCACGGATTTTGTGGGAGAATCGCCCGCTGTGGAACGGGTAAGGGAACTGATCCAACGTGTAGCCGGAACGGATGCAGATGTATTAATCCTTGGAGAAAACGGAACCGGCAAGGAACTGGTAGCACGTGCAATCCATCGGCAGTCACTTCGCGCAGATAAGGTCTTTATCAGTGTCGATCTAGGTGGGATAACAGAGACGTTATTTGAAAGCGAACTCTTTGGACATGTAAAAGGTGCTTTCACCGATGCGAAGCAAGACAAGCCGGGTCGATTCGAAATAGCCTCAGGCGGAACTCTCTTCCTGGATGAAATCGGAAACCTGTCCCCCCCTCTTCAGTCAAAACTACTGACCGTACTCCAACAGAGAAAAATACAAAGAGTTGGATCTAACAAAGAGATAGCAGTTGACTTTCGTCTCATCTGCGCTACGAACATGCCTTTGTATGACATGATTTATGAAAAGAAGTTTCGTCAAGATCTTCTTTATCGCATCAATACGGTTGAGATTCGTGTTCCTCCTTTGCGGGAACGATTGGAAGATCTGCCACTGCTGGTTGATCACTTTCTTCAACAGTATGGAAGAAAATATAAGCGCATTGGCATCAGGGTGGATAAGTCGATTTTTGCGAAATTGAAGAAATATCACTGGCCAGGTAACATCCGCGAACTGCAGCACGCTATCGAGCGGGCAGTGATCCTCTCTGACGGGAAGGTGATCAATTCACCAGAACTACTAATTAACAGTGCACCAGAAAGAAGCATTACCACAGAAAAGGGTCTGACCATGGATGAAATGGAAAAACGATTCATCATGCAGTCGTTGGATGACAACGAAGGCAATGTGACCAAAACGGCACAGGTGCTGGGAATGACGCGCACCGCATTGTATCGAAGAATGAAAAAATACAGCATCTAATGGTCTTGAAGCGGTTCACCTGGCTGGTCATTTTGAGGGTATTCCTCCTGCTCGTTACCATTTTCATTCTTTCATTGATCTTTGGTGATAGTCGACTGTTCTTTAATCAAATCATTCTTGGCTGTATTCTAATCATTCAAATCTGGGAGCTCATTCGGTATGTAACACAAACCAACCGCGAGCTTGCACGGTTATTTCTCGCGGTGCGCCACTCTGACTTTTCGGTCACGTTCAAGGATATGCCTATGACGCGTTCCTTCTACGAGTTGCAGGACAGTATGATTGAAATTATTCAGGCCTTCAAAGATGTAAAGATCGAAAAGGAAGCGCAGTACCAATTTCTTCAGATACTCATTCGGCAATTGCATTTTGGTATTATCTCATTGGAAAATGAAAACACCATTACGATCATCAACCCGATGGCCGAGCAACTGGCAGGCATCCATGGCGTAAAGAACTGGAAGCTCGTACAACAACTTAATCCAGTTTTTGCTAAACGAATTGAGGAACTCGGTGACAACGCCAGAACCCTGATTCAGTTTACAACTCAAGGTGAAACCAAAACATTGGCGGTTGACATTCGTACGCCACTGATTCTTGATAAGCCGCACAAGCTCATCACATTCCAGGACATCAATTCTGAAATTGAACAAAAAGAAATTGAAGCCTGGCACAAGCTGATTCGTATCCTGACGCACGAAATCATGAACTCAGTGACGCCAATTGCCTCTCTCACGGAAACGATGCAAACTTTATTGGAAGACAAAAATGGAAATCAACGAAAGGCACAGGAAATAAGTGATGAGACCATCAAAGACATT
>DAORAG010000058.1:0-11428 GCA_035344095.1 Cyclobacteriaceae bacterium
CACCATTGTGCCTGCCGCTAGATTGAACGGTCAAATGAGGAACATTCAAGAAGCCCTGTACAAACAGAAAACTGCTTTTGTCGAGACTGACTTCTCCGCACTTCATGCTACGGTAAGGCACAAAATCAATCAGCGAAGTCTACTTCTTCTGTTTACTAACTTTGAAACCGTATTTGCCTTGCAGCGACAACTCCCCTATTTCACCAGTCTGGCCAGGCAACACCTGCTTGTTGTTGTTTTCTTTGAGAACACAGAGTTGAATGATTTGTTAAACAAAAAAACGGCTGACCTCAAGGAAATTTACCGCAAGGCCATCGCTGAGCGTCTTCATCTCGAAAAGAAATTGATCGTAAAAGAGCTGCAGAAGCATGGCATTCAGGCACTGCTGACTAACCCCGAAAAGCTTACCGTAAACACCATCAACAAGTATCTCGAATTGAAGGCCAGAAACCTGATCTAGCGGAAATTTCGGCTGACAGTTTACTCGCGGGAAAATTTGCTCAGAATTTATAGTCATCAGCCCTCGAATCCTGCAAATCATCCCTATTTTTGCAGCCGATTTATCTAATCTAGCCCCGAAATGCCAAGAGATAGAAGTATTCGCTCCATCCTCATCATCGGGAGCGGCCCCATTATCATAGGTCAAGCTTGTGAATTTGATTATGCTGGCTCCCAAGCCTCAAGGTCACTTCGGGAGGAAGGTATTGAGGTGATACTAATCAACTCAAATCCCGCCACCATCATGACCGATAAGGTGACGGCTGATCACGTGTATCTACGCCCGCTGGAAAAGAAATATATCCGCGAAATCTTAGAAAAACATCATGTTGACGCAGTTCTTCCCACCATGGGAGGGCAAACCGCGCTCAACCTCTGCATTGATTGTGAGAATGCTGGCATCTGGGAACACTACGGTGTTAAAATAATTGGTGTCGACATCAATGCCATAGAGACTACCGAAGATCGTGAGAAGTTCCGTCTGAAGATGATGGAACTGGGTGTCGGGGTCTGTAAAGGTTCTACTGCCACTTCCTTTCTGGAAGGAAAAGAAATCGCTCAAGAAATCGGATTTCCTTTGGTTATTCGACCATCATTTACCCTTGGGGGTACAGGTGGCGGCTTCGTAAAAAAAGCGGAAGACTTTGATGCTGCATTGAATCGCGGACTGCACGCATCTCCAATTCATGAAGTACTGGTGGAGCAAAGCATCATGGGATGGAAGGAGTACGAACTGGAATTGTTGCGTGACGGATCTGGCAATGTGATTATCATCTGCTCGATTGAGAACTTCGATCCAATGGGTGTGCATACAGGTGACAGCATTACTGTTGCTCCTGCAATGACACTACCGGATACCGTTTATCAGCATATGAGAGACCTCGCCATCAAGATGATGAATGGGATCGGCAAATTCGCTGGCGGTTGCAACGTTCAGTTCGCGGTGAATCCGGAAACCGATGATATCATTGGAATTGAAATCAACCCACGCGTATCACGTTCGTCTGCACTTGCATCAAAAGCTACAGGATATCCGATTGCAAAAATTGCTGCCAAGCTGGCGATTGGTTACAATCTTGATGAGCTAAGTAACGCCATCACTGGAAGCACTACAGCGTACTTCGAGCCATCACTCGATTACGTCATTGTCAAAATACCCAGGTGGAACTTTGACAAGTTCGTGGGAGCAGATAGAAAATTGGGCTTACAGATGAAGTCTGTTGGGGAAGTGATGGGTATTGGAAGAAACTTCCAGGAAGCACTTCAAAAAGCTTGTCAGTCACTTGAAATCAGAAGAAATGGACTCGGAGCGGATGGCAAAGAGCTAACCAAGCAAGAAGAACTGCTGAATAGCCTTGAGAATCCGAGCTGGAACAGACTGTTCCACATCTATGATGCCATGAAACTTGGCATCTCAATGAAGACTATTCTTTCGCTTACGAAAATCGATAAGTGGTTCCTTCAACAGATTGAAGAACTTATCGAGATAGAAAAGGAAATTGAGAAATATGATGTGGATACTATCCCTTCCTCACTGATGCGCATAGCGAAAGAGAAAGGGTATGCAGATCGGCAGATCGCACATTTGCTTGGATGTTTAGAGAGTGAGGTTCACAAGAAGAGGAAGGAAATGAACATCAATCGCGTGTACAAGCTGGTGGACACTTGCGCGGCTGAGTTTGAGGCAAAGACTCCTTACTATTACTCCACGTTTGATACAGAGAACGAATCCACTGCCTCTAATCGTAAAAAAGTGATTGTGCTGGGCTCCGGACCTAACCGTATCGGCCAAGGCATCGAGTTTGATTATTCTTGTGTGCATGGTGTGCTAGCCGCAAAAGAATGTGGCTACGAAACAATCATGATCAACTGTAATCCTGAGACTGTATCTACTGATTTCGATATAGCCGACAAGCTGTATTTCGAGCCCGTGTTTTGGGAACATATCTATGATATCATTCAACATGAGAAGCCCGAAGGAGTAATTGTACAATTAGGTGGGCAGACGGCATTAAAACTTGCAGAGAAGCTGAGCAAGTATGGTATCAAGATCATGGGCACTTCATTTGAAGCTCTGGATCTTGCTGAAGATCGCGGAAGTTTTTCAACACTTTTGAAAGACTTGAACATTCCCTACCCTCCGTTTGGGGTTGCCACGGATGCCGATGAGGCCTTGGAAGTTTCTAAGGAAATTGGATTTCCTCTACTTGTTCGCCCTTCTTACGTGCTTGGCGGGCAGAGTATGAAAATCGTGATCAACGAGAAAGAGCTTGAATCACACATCCTTGACATCTGGAAGCACCTCCCTGAGAACAAGGTATTGCTTGATCATTTCTTAGATGGAGCCATTGAAGCGGAAGCCGATGCCCTCTGTGATGGTGAAAACGTTTACATCATCGGCATCATGCAGCACATTGAACCTGCCGGCATTCACTCTGGCGACTCATACGCTGTATTGCCCCCTTACAATCTGGGGGACTTTGTTATCAAACAAATTGAAAACTACACGCACAAAATTGCGGTAGCTCTTAAAACCGTAGGATTGATCAATATTCAGTATGCTATTAAAGATGATAAGGTATATGTGATAGAGGCCAATCCGCGTGCATCCCGCACGGTGCCTTTCATCTGCAAAGCATACGATGAGCCCTACGTAAACTACGCCACCAAGATCATGCTTGGTGAAAAGAAAGTGACGGATTTCCAATACAATCCCACCAAGAAAGGATATGCCATCAAGGTTCCTGTTTTCTCTTTCAACAAGTTTCCTGATGTCAATAAAGAGTTAGGTCCAGAAATGAAATCTACCGGAGAAGCCATCTACTTTATTGATGATTTGATGGACGACTACTTCCTGAATATTTACGCAGAAAGAAATCTATACCTGAGCAGGTAAGGGAATCATAATAGTAAAAGTCGAGCCCTTACCCGCCTCTGAGGTAAGTTCGATCTTGCCGTTCAATTTTTCTACGGCCTCTTTTGTGATGTAGAGCCCAAGACCAGAGCCCGTGGAGGTATTTGAGCCCCGGTAAAACATTTCAAAAATCCGCTCCTGGTATTCACGGGCGATACCTTCTCCGTTGTCTTCAACCCATATTTTCATCCAACCATTCTCCTCCTTCGAGGAGATTCTGATAAAAGAAGATGTGCCATCAGTTCTCTGATATTTAATAGCATTGGAGATTATGTTGCTCAGGATGACTTTGAACAGAAAGCGATCTGTGGACACATAGGGCTGATCCAGCTTCATTTCGAACCCTATCTGTTCGAAGTTGTCGAGGTATTTAAAGTCACTAATTATGTCCTCAATAAATCCCCGCAAATCAATTTTCTCTGCATCCAGCTCTTTCCGGTTTGTTCTGGAATAATCTAATACCTCAGCAATAAATGATTCCAATCTCCTGATACTTGTCTCAATCTTTGAGAGATAGACAACGCTCTGGTCCGGGGAATTTTCGATCTTACTTAGATTAACGAGTCCTTTAATCGACTTAAGAGGCGCGCTTATGTCATGCGAAAGGCTGTACACAAACCGATCGAGTTCCGCATTTGTTTTCTTGAGTTGCTTGTTGGCATTTTCTAATTCCTCCTTTTGCAATGTGAGCTTATACTCAGTTTTCCAAAGATCTGATATTACTCTGCCAATTATGGAAGAAGACACAAACATTGTTAACATTCCAAGGTGTACGCTCAACGATTTGGTAGAACCTTTTGATGCCAGAAACACATCAGCAAAATCCAAAAGAGGGAGCACATAGTTGAGAACAAAAATGATGGCGTTGACAAGTATTACGCTGGCAAACCCACGTTGAACTGCCACAATAATGGAGGCAACACCATATACATACCAATAGGTATTAAAGTCCACGAAAAATATCATTGACACGAACACCCCAACGATCAACCATAGACTAGCGACTTTGTACGTCCGGCTTTCAATTGTTAATGATTTAAATGGTTTTACAATCCGGATTCCAAAAGAATCATACCTCGGAGCGATAAAGTAGAGTATGGGTGCAGCAATTGTGAAAATCGTAAGGAAATCCGCAAGCATAATGAGAGCAACGGTGTAAAGATCCCCTCCTACGAAAGTGTAGTTATAGGTAAAAAAGGAGTTGATTACCACAGGCACCAAAACACCAAGGACGGTAAATCGAATAAGGGAACTGGTCGAGCTTAACAGATCATTTAACCCTTCCTTGTTCAGTCGTTTAAATAGATACCATGAAGCAAAAGTCATCAACGGAGCGTGCAAGGCCAACAGACCTATCCTTAACCAACCACCGGAAGCACCCCAAAGCACCAGCGTAATGATTTCATTGAGGTAAACAAGTATTAACATTCGTGGACCGTACCAGTAAAGCAGGATGATGGCAAAAGGTGTCGGGAGATATAATAGTACTGAGTCGGTGAAATTTCTCAGGAAATAGGAGCCATAAGAAATTGCAACAATGACAACCATAAGGATCGGCCATCCCCACCAAACCCACTTCGATAGAGCAGTGCGGCTGTCATCTTGTCCCAAATTTTGGCTTAAGTTTGAATATGGCATTCCAATTTTGATTCCAGGGCAAATTAACTGATTTACGAAGTACTTTGCTTTCTATTTATACAACTCACATACTCCGGACTTCACGTGACAAATTGCAAAAATTAAGTATTAACCAACGAAACCATTACCTTTGAAATCAAGTTTTAACTCAAAGGACCACAAGAGAAATGCTTAAGTTATTACTGATCATAGCCATCACAGTCTATGTCCTCTCCAAGGTTGGACGATTCTTTTTCAGGATGGGGATGACATCTTCACAAAACAGACAATCATACAAACCTCGCGGAGGAAATGTCAACGTGGATGACAGGCCAAGCAAGCAAAAAACGCATGTGAAAGGAGGCGAGTACATTGACTACGAAGAGGTAAAATAAATCTTCTGTAAATGTCCATTCACTTTCATAAATACCAGGCAACCGGAAATGATTTTGTGGTGATTGACAATCGTCAATCGAAAAAAAAATTTAGCACAGAAGAGATCAAGAAAATTTGCAATCGCAGGTTTGGCGTTGGCGCGGATGGTTTGATTCTTATCGAAACCAATGATACCTCAGACTTTGCAATGATCTATTATAATAGTGATGGATCCCAAAGCCTATGTGGAAATGGCTGCAGAGCTGCTGTCAACTTTGCCTCGCACTTGCGCATTATCAATGGAAGCACATCTTTTAATGCATTTGATGGCGAACATCGCGCAGTGATCTTACCGAATGGTCACATTAAATTAAAAATGAACGATGTGACCTCCGTAAAAAAAATTAATGATGATCTTTTTATAAATACCGGATCACCTCATCTCGTTCGTTTTGTTGACAACGTAAATAACCTTGATGTGGTAACCGAAGGGAGGCAGATAAGGCACGACAAACAGTTTCATCCCGATGGTACCAACGCAAATTTCGTTGAACTTGGCCCAAACAACACCATTACCGTTCGGACCTATGAGCGAGGTGTGGAAGACGAGACACTATCGTGCGGTACGGGTGTGACAGCGGCAGCACTAGCAGCATCGCTCAAAGGTTTTCAATCACCGGTTAACGTCAACGTTCAGGGAGGCTCTCTTTCAGTCGAGTTTGTCCACCAAAATGGTGCTACTCTGTCAGACTCAAAAGAGCCGGCACCAGCATTTAGAGAGGTTTTCCTCGTTGGTCCTGCCAAAATGGTCTTTGAGGGCGATTTGGAGTTATAATTGCACCCCTGAAATCCTTAACTTTGCAGTCCTTTTTGTGGATTTGCGCCTTTTTTGGCGTGAATTTGAGAGAGTGAGCACTTATTTTTCTCTGTATGTTAAAATTCATTGCCAAAATCTTCGGATCGAAGTCAGAAAAGGACATCAAAATAATGATGCCCCTGGTAGAACAAACCAATGTAGAGGGTGAGAAACTGAAGGGACTTTCGAACGATGACCTGAGGAAAAAAACCTGGGAGATTCAAGATCACATCAATCAGAAACTGAAAAACATTGATGACCAGCTAGCAAGTCTTCATCAGCAAATCAATGATCATCCAGAACTGGATCTCAACGAAAAGGAGTCAATCTTCAATCAAATCGACAAACTCGAAAAAGACCGCAATACAGAACTCGAAGTTGTATTGATGGAGGTGCTCCCGAGGGCATTTGCCATTGTCAGGGATACAGCGCGGAGATTCAAGGAAAACGAACAACTTGAAGTTACTGCACAGGACTACGATAGAGTGATGGCCGCGACCCACCAAAACGTGACCATCAATGGAGATAAGGCCGTTTGGCAAAATCAGTGGATTGCCGCAGGCAACGTCATAAAATGGGACATGGTTCACTATGATGTGCAGGTGATTGGTGGCATCGTACTTCACGAAGGAAAAATTGCAGAGATGGCAACCGGTGAGGGTAAGACATTGGTGGCAACCTTTCCTGCATTTCTTAACGCATTGGCAAGACGCGGTGTACACATTGTTACTGTCAACAACTACCTGGCACAACGTGACAGCGAGTGGATGGCCCCGCTATTTCAGTTCCATGGGTTGACTGTAGATTGCATTGATAAACACGAACCCAACTCGCCTCAAAGACGCAAGGCCTACGAAGCAGACATCACTTACGGGACCAACAATGAATTTGGTTTTGATTATCTACGCGACAACATGGCGCGTGACCCGGAAGAGCTTGTGCAGCGTAGAGGTCACCATTATGCCATGGTCGATGAGGTAGATAGTGTGTTGGTGGATGAGGCACGTACCCCTCTAATCATATCAGGTCCAGTACCAAAAGGCGATGAACATGAGTTTTATGATCTGAAACCACGTGTGCACAAAATTGTTGAAGCACAAAAAAAACTGGTAACACAATACCTCAATGAGGCCAAAAAACAGATCAGCGAAGGCAATGAAAAAGATGGCGGCCTGGCGTTGTTCCGCGCCCACCGCGGTATGCCAAAACATAAGCCTCTGATCAAATTTCTTAGTGAAACGGGGATAAAAAATATTCTTCTAAAAACTGAAAACTTTTACCTGCAAGACAATAAGAAAATGATGCCCGAGGCTGATAAGCCTCTCTATTTCGTCATCGATGAAAAGGACAACAGCATTGACTTAACAGATAATGGAATCGATCTGATTACAGGCGAGGGTGAAGATCCACGGTTCTTTATTCTGCCTGAAATTGGAATAGAACTAAATAAAATTGAGAACAACACTCAGGCTTCAGCCGAAGAACGCGCAAAGCTTAAAGAAGAGTTAATCAGGGACTACACGACCAAGGCACAACGGATACATAGCGTAAACCAATTGCTGAAAGCATACACGCTATTTGAGCGCGATACTGAATACATCATCGTGGACGGAAAGGTTAAAATCGTTGACGAGCAAACCGGGCGTGTCCTTGATGGCCGCAGATATTCTGACGGATTGCATCAGGCAATTGAAGCTAAGGAAAACGTGAAAGTGGAAGACGCCACACAAACTTACGCCACGATCACGTTGCAGAATTACTTCAGGATGTATCACAAGCTGGCCGGCATGACGGGTACAGCCGAAACTGAAGCTGGTGAATTCTGGGATATCTACAAGTTGGATGTCGTTGTAATCCCTACCAACAAATCAGTGGTGCGGAAGGACATGGATGACCTGGTCTTTAAAACAGTGCGGGAAAAATTCAATGCCGTGGTGGATCAGATCGTAAAACTGACTGGTGAAGGCAGGCCGGTATTGGTGGGTACCACATCGGTTGAAATTTCTGAACTTCTCAGCAGAATGCTTCAGTTGAAAAAGATAAAGCATCAGGTGCTGAACGCAAAGCAGCACCAGAGAGAAGCTGAGATTGTAGCGGAAGCCGGTAAGCCCGGCACCGTAACCATTGCTACTAACATGGCTGGTCGCGGTACGGATATCAAGTTGACACCGGAGTCTCGGGCTGCTGGTGGCCTCGCTATTATTGGTACCGAGCGCCATGAATCCAGGCGAGTTGACCGCCAGCTCCGTGGTAGATCTGGCCGACAAGGAGACCCAGGCTCATCTCAGTTTTTTGTGTCTCTTGAAGATAACCTGATGCGTCTGTTCATGCCGGAACGAATCGCTCGGATCATGGACCGGCTGGGTCTGAAGGAGGGCGAAGTGATCTCTCATTCTATGGTGACGAACTCCATTGAGCGAGCACAAAAGAAAGTGGAGGAAAATAACTTCGGCATCCGAAAGCGACTACTGGAGTATGACAACGTGATGAACTCCCAGAGAGAGGTGATTTACAAGCGAAGAAAGAATGCTCTTTTTGGCGAACGCCTGCAGCTGGATATTCTCACCATGCTTTACGATACCTGCGAAGACATTGTTAATAATGCCAAAGCCGGTGACAAGGTTGATGATTTCAAACTTACTGTTCTCAGTATGTTGGGCTTTGATTTTGCGATCAATGAGGAAGAGTTCGAAAAAACGGATGTTGGCCAACTCGCAGAGAAGCTTTATGATGAGGCATTGAAACACTATGATTACAAAAACAAAGCAGTAGCAGAAAAGGCGATGCCAGTGATCAATGAGATTTTCAAAACACGTGGAGCTACTATTGAAAACATCCTTGTGCCCTTCACGGATGGCTCGAAGCAAATTGGTGTTGCTGCAGACTTGAAACGTTGTGTTGAAACCAACAATAACGAGTTGATTAAGGCGATGGAGAAAATGATCACGCTTGCGATCATTGACCAGCAATGGAAAGAACATCTGCGTGACATGGATGATCTTAAGCAGTCTGTACAAAATGCGGTGTACGAACAGAAAGACCCCCTACTGATCTATAAGTTTGAAGGATTTGAAGCCTTCAAAAGATTCATTTCCAAGGTGAATGAAGAAACTGTCTCGTTCCTGATGAAAGCGGAGATACCGGTGCGGGAGCCAGAACAGGTTCAGGAAGCCAGATCCCACAGGCGCGAGCGTCTAAAAGAACAAAAGGATGAATCCAGATCCTTACTTCAAGGTGGCCAGCAAGCACCACAAGGCCCCCATCGGGAGGTGGAAGAAAAAGTGCTTCCGGTGAAATCAGAAAAAATAGCAGGAAGAAATGATAAAGTATCTGTGCAATACACAGATGGGCGGGTGCTAAAGGATGTCAAGTTTAAAAAGGTTGAAGAAGACGTGAAAAACGGCAAGTGCATCGTTATAGAACAATAATGACTTCAAACTCAATACTCCAACAAATGCGAAAGTGGGCTTTTAATCTCATGCTGAGTTTACTATTGATACAAGCATCGTGCGCAGCTCAGCAAAGTACCGGAGGTTCGTCAGGCGAAGCCTACAGCGAAGATCTTACAGCTTATCGCCCAAAGTTTGAAGATGAGTCTCGCGATACGACAACCGGTCAGGAGACCGTGATCGACAAGCCTAATCAGACCGTAACAGCATCACGAACAGTAAACTCAAAAGTTGACCTGGTACTTGACAGCCTGGATAAAATCAACAGAAACCGAAAGTTCACTGACGGTTATACCATCCAGATCTATTCCGGTCAAAATCGCGAGGAGGCGATCAGTGCGAAGTCGAAGATGGTAATGGAAATAGGCGACCTGGATGCAAATGTTCAATACACGCAACCCAAATTTCGGGTTACCGTTGGTCAGTACTATTCCAAGCTTGAAGCCCAGAAGGATTTGCTACGACTCCGAAAAGTTTTTACCAATGCCATCCTGGTACCGGAAAAAATTCCACTCAACTAGGCATATCCTTTAGATTTACTATTTGGCAAATTGCCCGTACCTTCGGGCATGGCCCTTGTTGAATCCGTTAAAGAACTCTCAGAAAAGTATTTTTACGACACTGTTGAAAACAGACGTCACCTTCACGCGCATCCCGAACTTTCTTATAAAGAGCATAACACGGCAAAATATGTAGCTCAACAACTCAAGGCCTTTGGCCTGGAACCCATCGAAGGGGTTGCTGATACCGGTGTGGTTGCTACCGTTCAAGGAAAAAACCCATCGAAACAAGTAGTCGCCCTCCGTGCCGACATGGACGCTCTACCAATTCAAGAAAAAAATGAAGTTTCCTATAAGTCAACGGTTAGTGGCGTAATGCATGCTTGTGGTCATGACGTGCACACCGCTTCGCTACTGACTACTTCGAGAATCTTAAATGAACTTCGGGAGCATTTCGAGGGAACAGTCAAGTTCATTTTCCAACCTGGAGAAGAAAAAAATCCAGGAGGTGCATCATTGATGATAAAGGACGGAGTTTTGAAAAACCCTGAACCAAAATCAATTGTCGGACAACATGTAATGCCTTTGATCCCTGTCGGAAAGATTGGATTCAGAGAGGGAATGTATATGGCAAGCTGCGATGAAATTTATCTGACGGTAATTGGAAAGGGTGGTCACGGAGCTGCCCCTGATCTCGCTGTTGACCCGATTGTCATTGCGTCTCATATTGTCATTGCCCTTCAGCAAATCATCAGTAGAAATGCAAGCCCAAAGCAACCAACAGTTCTCACTTTTGGGAATATTATCGGAGAGGGGGCGACCAACATAATCCCCAACGAGGTGAAAATAGCAGGGACTTTCCGGGCGATGAATGAAGAGTGGCGTGAGTCAGCCTTGCAAAAAATAAAAAAGATGGCAGAGAGCATTGCCGAAGGGATGGGTGGAAAATGTGAGGTGAATATTTCCCGAGGTTATCCTTTTTTACAAAATGATCCGGCCCTGACCAAGCGCATTCGATCTGCTGCCGAACAATATGTTGGAAAAGAAAATATCGTTGACCTCGACATCACTCTTGGTGCTGAAGATTTTTCCTACTATTCACAGGTCATTCCAGCGTCCTTCTACCGCCTTGGCACACGTAACGAATCAAAGGGCATCACCTCGTACGTTCATACCCCGACATTTAACATTGACGAAGAGGCACTCCGAATTGCTCCGG
>DAORAG010000059.1:0-11180 GCA_035344095.1 Cyclobacteriaceae bacterium
TACGTGCACTAATCCGTCATTACTACCCGTCCAGAGAATTCCTTCTTTCACCGGAGACTCCGCCATCGAAAACAGGGTTGCACCATCAAAAGTCATCAGGTTGTCCCCGGCCATTCCGCCCGAACTCAGCTGATGTGATTTGTCGTTTCGTGTTAAATCCAGGCTGACCACTTTCCAACTCTGACCGGCATTGGTCGTCTCATGCACAAATTGACTTCCAGCCCAAACCTTACCCTTTACATGCTGAGAAATCACCACGGGAAAATTCCAATGCCACCTATATTTCAGATCAGCTGGTGCGTACCCATAGCCTGCTTCTGGCCAGGCGCGCACATCACGCATTTGCATTGTAGTGAGATCAAAAACATCAAGTCCACCATCGTAACACTGTGACCAAACGATATTGTTATCCAGGGGATCAACTTTTGCATCACCGCTTTCGCAACCACCCACACCGTGCCAAACCCCCAACGGGATAGTACCTCGGTAGCGATAACGACTCGGTCCACGATACGACCATGCATCCTGGCGATTGCCATACACATAGTACGGCACACGATTATCAACGGAGATATTGTACATCTGTGCAATTGGAAGATTAATATTCTCCCATGTCTTTCCATAGTTGAATGACATATTAAGACAACCATCGTGCGCTACCATGATTCTGTTTGCATTGGTTGGATCAAACCACATGTCGTGGTTATCTCCACCAGCGTCCCAGGGCCCCATCTCATTCGACCATGATTTACCTCCATCCTTCGACATCTTCATGGAAACGTTGATGGTATAAACACGATTTTCATCCTGTGTAGAAACTCTGACTCTGGTATAATAGGCGGCACGCTGCGCCATTGAGTGATCCTGCTGCATGAGTTTCCATGAGTCGCCCCCATTCTCAGATCGATAAAGCCGGGGTTCCTTGTCTTCTACAAGGGCATACAACACCTTAGGGTTACTGTAGGCCACATCGATCGATGTCTTTCCAATCGGATGACCCGGACCGCTTTCAAGGCCGTTTCTTAGAGGCTCCCACGTATTACCTCCGTCTTTACTTCTATAAATGCCACTGCCTGGTCCACCGCTGTTGAGGTTCCAGGTCTTTATTTCCACGTGCCACATTGCAGCATAGATGACATCAGGATTCTTCGCGTCAATCGCCATATCAGAACAACCTGTATTTTCATTGACAAAGAATACCCGGTTCCAGGTCTTTCCCCCATCGGTTGTTTTGTAGACACCTTTTTCCTGCTGTGGCCCATGCGTATGGCCCAACACACCAACATAAACAATATTGGTATCCGTAGGATGAACTATCACTCTGCTGATTCTGAAACTCTTTTCCAATCCCATCTTCTTCCAGGTCTTTCCTGCATCAGAAGATTTATAAACTCCATTTCCAACCGCATGAGCCGGGCGAATCAAAAAAGTCTCACCTGTCCCGGCCCACACCTGATCATGATCCGATGGGGCGATGGCTAGCGCTCCAATAGAGGAATCGTCCATTTCATCAAACACCGGCTTCCAGTTGTAACCCATGTCTTCGGTTTTCCAAATACCACCTGATGCAGCTCCCAGATAGGACACCGCAGGATTGCCTGGTTCACCCACCACAGCAATTGCCCTGTTGCCATCAGGCCCAATGAACCGGAACTTCAGCTGAGAAAAGTCGGAAGGGTCAAGCGCCTGTGAAAAACTGAGTTGAGAAATCGCTAAAAGAAGGATAAGAGAGTAACGCTTCATTTTCTAATGATTTGTTTCTAAGGGAGTTAATTTACCAACAGAAAAAGTATTAGAGAATGGTTTGAAATAAAAAAGGCGCGGTTGCCCACGCCAATTATTCAAGTTAATATGAAATTGATATTATCTGCTCAAATTTTGATATTTATTCATAGCGCAGTGAATTGATAGGCTTAGCCATTCCTGCCTTAAGCGCCTGAAAAATTACTGTCAGCCAAGCAATCAACAGTGCCCCAACGCCACTCACCACAAACACCAGCACGCTGATTTCCACTTTATAGGCAAACTGATCGAGCCAACTGTTTAGCAGGTAGTATGAAGGAGCGATTGCCAAAACGAAAGCAATAAGTACCAAAACGGTAAACTCTCTCGATAGCAACTTCGTGATATTAAATACTGTTGCGCCAAGTGCCTTTCTGATTCCGATTTCTTTGGTGCGCTGCTCTGCCGTAAATGCTGCCAAAGCGAACAGGCCAAGGCACGCAATAAAGATTGCAAGGCCTGTAAAAATAGAGAACAGGGTACTCAATCGTTGCTCCTCCCGGAAAAGCTGATCAAAATTCTGATCAAGAAAGACATATTCAAACGGCTGTCCGGAAGCATATTTTTTCCACAACTCTTCGACATTTTTCACTGCGGCTGATGGGTCACCTGAGTAGCGAATTAGGAGATTGTTAGCTGAATTGGTAAGGATAATTACCAATGGTCTCACTTTGGTTTTGTAAGACTCAAAGTTGAAATCCTTTACCACACCGATCACCTTCATGGTCACCTGGTCATTTCCATTGTAATCGATCAATTCTTCCTCCAACGGGTTTGCCCATCCAAGCTCTCTTACGGCTGCCTCATTAATCACGACAGCCATAGAATCAGAAGGAAACTCCCTTGAAAAGAAGCGGCCTTCTGCCATTTCAAATTTGAGCGTGGCGCTATGATCAAAATCCGCCACATACCGACCCATGATGTGATCTTTCTGATCACTTGCTGATCTGAAGGCAGTAGTATTATTTATTCCTGGAAAGACATTGTTTGTATAACTCGCGTTCTCGATCTCCGGAAAATCAAGCAACGTATTTTTAAACGCTTGCTGATTGGTCTTCAGGTTCCGTGTATTACGCAAAGCGATCACATTTTGCTTATCCAGTCCCATATTGCGGCTCTGCAAAAACTCGATCTGTTGATAAACAACAGTGGTGGCGATGATAAGAATAATTGACAGCGAAAACTGAAATACGACCAGCCCACTTCTTACACCTTTACTTTTCAATCCCGCTCTAACTTTACCTTTCAGTACTTCTACAGCACTAAAGCTGGTCATATAAAATGCCGGGTAGCTACCCGCCAGCAAGCCTATCACCAGCACCAGCCCAATAACACCCGCAAAGAATGTTGGACTTAATAATGCTCCGAACGCAAGCTGCTTACCTGCCAGCAAATTAAATTGAGGTAATAGAAGGTAAGTAAGGCCTACAGCGATTATGATGGCAACAAGTCCATAGATGGTAGATTCAGCCAGGAATTGAGCTATCATCTGCTCCCGATATGATCCCAGTGTTTTTCTCAAGCCGACCTCTTTGGCTCTGCCTGAAGATCGAGCGGTTGAAAGATTCATGAAGTTGATACATGCGATAACAAGAATGAACAACCCAACCGCTGAAAATATATAAACATATGTTATGTCGCTATTGGCTTCAATTGAGTCATTCCACTGGGAGTAGAGGTGTGTATCAAGAGTTGGATATAACACATAACTGTACACATTCCCTTGCTCGAGAAACTTATCGAACGACACACCGATAAATTGTTCAATCTGAGGCGCGGTGTACTTAGCTACCATTTCCTGAAGTTTTTCATTCACGCTAGCCACAGTTGTTTGGGGATTCTTGCGAACGTAGGTGTACAGGCTGTTATTTAGCCAAATACCATTCTCAAATTGTGGCTTATCCGAACTTGTCGATATCAACGCATTATATAAGAAGTGCGAATTGTGAGGTGCATTTTCAGCAATGCCTGTTACCTTATACGTTTCGTTGTCGTTGCCTATCGTCATGAGCTTGCCTAAAGCGTCTCCATTAAAGTATTTCTGAGCCAGCTCTTCAGACAATACCACACTATTGGGCGCCTTCAACGCAGTGACGGGATCACCTTCAATAAGTTTAAATGAGAAGAATTGAAAGAAGTTAGAGTCAGCGAATATTATCCTGTTTTCAGTAAATATCTTTTCCTCTTGTTTAAAGACCATGTTGTCTCTTCGGCTGATTCTGGTCGCCTGTTCGATTCCAGGAATTTCTTCAACCATGGCCTGGTGCAACGGAGGACAGGAAGATGCAGTAAAAATCTCCTGACCAGCTATTTTGCCATGAAGGCCAATGCTATAAATATTTTCTGCATCATAGTGAAACTTATCGTAGCTCAATTCATCAGCTACATAAAGAATCACAAACAAGCAGCAAGTAACACCTGCCGCAAGTCCCAATAAATTGATGGTAGAGTAAAACGAGTGTTTTACAATATTTCGCAGAGCGACTTTGAAGTAATTTTGAAACATATTATCAACGTTTATTCGTAGCGTAAAGAAGTAACTGGATTTGATTTGGCAGCACGGAGCGCCTGGAAGCCCACCGTAAGCCATGCCACAACGAAGGCAATCAAACCACCCAAAATCAAGATCAGCGGATTAATTTGAATCCGATAAGCGAAATCCTGCAACCATTGGCTCATGAAATACCACGCAGCTCCAGCTGCTGGAACAAAAGCAACGATTACCAATAAAGTGAACTCTTTAGATAACAGTAAAGTCAAGTTGGGAACGGTCGCCCCCATCGCCTTTCTAATTCCTATTTCCTTGGTTCGTTGTTCGGTCGTAAATGCGGCCAGCGCGAACAGACCAAGACATGCAATGAAAATAGCCAGACCGGCAAAAACAAGGAATATATTTTTTAACCGCTGTTCAGCCCTGAACAATGCATCAAAGTCCTGGTCGAGAAACGAATATTCGAAAGGGCTATCACTTCCGTATTTCTTCCAAAGCGTCTCTATTGCATCAAGAGTACTTTCAGGATGACCTGAATAGCGAACAAGAAGAAAGCGTGAAAAATCTGTAAATGAAATGACGATGGGGCGAATCTCCGACTTCAACGACTCAAAGTTGAAATCCTTTACCACACCGATCACTTTATCAACCCTAGGTTCTGGTCCATTGAAATTGGTTAGCTCCTGTCCTATTGGTTCGGTCCAGCCAAATTGTTTAACCGCTGCCTCATTAACCACAACAGCAACGGTGTCCGAAAGGAAATCTCTCGAAAAGAACCGACCGGCAGCCATCTCAAATTTCATCACATCAAGATGATCATAGTCCGCGTAGTATGAGCCGGCCAATTGATCTTGTTCAGAACCTCGCGTCTTAAAAACGGTTGTATTGTTTACTCCAGGGAAGCTGTTGTTGGTATAGCTCGCCCTTTCAACTCCTGCTATTTGAAGCACCTCATTTTTAAAAGCCGGCCTATTATTACCAAGCTTGCCAAGGTTTTGTAATACGATAACATTCTGCTTGTCGATCCCCAGATTCTTGGATTGGAGGTATTGCAGCTGTTGTAATACGATGGCGGTAGCAATGATTAAGAATATCGAAATAGCAAACTGAACAACCACAAGGGTACTTCGTACGCCCTTAGACTTCATGCCAGATCTCAATTTTCCTTTCAGTACTTCCACTGCATTAAATGCGGTAAGATAAAACGCAGGATAACTGCCCGCGATAAAACCAACCACCAGGATCAATGTCAAAATGCCAACTCCAAACTGCCAGTTGATCAATGAATCAAACGTCAATTGTTTACCGGCAAGGGTATTAAAGTAGGGCATCAACAAGTAAGTAATCCCCAAAGCGATGATCACGCCTACCAGGCTATAGATCACAGACTCAGAAAGAAATTGACCTATCATTTGCGAGCGTGCAGAACCGAGCGTCTTCCGCAGCCCTACCTCCTTAGCCCTGCTGGCAGAACGAGCCGTAGAAAGGTTCATAAAATTGATACAGGCAATCACAAGTATGAACACGCCTACCATTGAGAAAATGTAGACATACTTCAATTCTCCATTGGGCTCAATATCATCTTGGGTGGGTGACTTCAGATGTGTGTCAACAAGTGGATATAAATAGTATTTGTATTCTCCTCCATTCTTCTTGAAGTCGTCATAAGAAATACCCAGTCCCTCCTCTACCTCTTTGCTTACGTATTTGGCGACAAGTTCAACCAATCTGGAATTGACCTGATCGACAGTTGTGTTCGGGTTAAGCTTTACATACGAATGAAGCGAATTACCAGTCCACCCCTCGAATAGTACGCCCTTGGTTGAAGCAAATGATCCAATGGCATTGTAGTGAAAGTGAGAATTACCAGGTGCCGGTTCTACGATCCCTGTAACTTTATACGCTACCTCATCATTTCCAATAATGATGATCTTGCCCATCGGGTCCTCCGATTCAAAATATTTTTTTGCAACCTCGGGTGTGAGCACCACCGTATTAGGCTCTCTTAGCGCTGTTTTTGGGTCACCCTCTAGCAGTTTAAAACTGAAGAAATCAAAAAAATTGGAATCTGCGTAAACGAAGTTCTTTTCACTAAAAATTTTGTCTCCGTTCTTGAACAACAAACCGGCCGTCCGGTGCCACGTACGCACGCCCGACTCAATACCCGTAATCTCCTCCTGCATGGCATTGGTCACTGGCCAACTTGAGTTGGCGGTATTAAATTCCTGGCCTGCCATTCTTCCAAGCAGCCCTATTCGATAAATCTTGTCAGCATCTTTATGAAATTGATCGAAGCTCAGTTCATCGCTAACGTAGATGAAAATGAACAAGCAACATGCCATCCCAACAGACAAACCCAGGATGTTGATCGCTGAAAAGAATTTATATTTAAGAATATTCCTTACTGCAACTTTCAGGTAGTTTCTCAGCATGCTAATAGCGGGTTAAATAATTCGAGCGAACAATTATCGGCACTAAGACGCTCCGTCTACACCAGATGTTGCAGTTGATACGTGATTTTTTTATTCGTCCCTTAGCGTTTTTGCGGGGTTCATTCGGGCTGTGTTGTACGTTTTGAAACCGATTGACGCAAACGAGGCGAATATCATTATGGATACAGAAATCAACATCGTCTCAGTTGTCGTTTTTTGAAAGTAGTTCCAAATACTACCCATTAGCGCCTCAGCCATCAATGCTCCGAGAAACGCCCCCAGCACACAAGCGATCGATAGGATAATAACGAACTCAAGGTTAATCACCTTAGAGATGTTGGCGATTGAAGCTCCGAGTACCTTGCGCACACCTATTTCCTTCATCCGCTTGATGATATTCAGCGACACCATAGTGAACAAGCCTGTGGCAGAAAGGAAAAGCGCAACGATGCCAAGGAAAACAAACATCTTGACAATGTTCACGTTCACCGTTGTGGCCTCCACAACCTCCTCGTCCATATAGCGGGCATTGTACATACGATTGGGAAATAGTTCTTTCCAGGTAGACTCCATGAACTTGTTGATTTCCACAATCTTTTCTGCCGGAGCACTTACCTGGATATATTGAATAGGGTCTTCTTTGCCATAGCGCAGCATCGTTGGCTCAAGAGGCTCCCATAGCCCACTGGTATAAACATTCTTGGTCACACCGATCACATACAACCGCACAGTATCCATCCAGATAATTTCCTTTCCGATAGGCTTGTCCCATCCAAATTTTTTGACAAACTCTTCTGTTACAATCACCGATTCTTTACGGTCTGTTTCTGAATCTTTATAAAAATTTCTGCCCTCAACCAAAGTGAGACCAACTGTATTAATATAGTTCTCGTCTACATCTAAAATGTCCGACTCAATCTGACTCTCACCACTCTTGATAGGATCATTGTAATAGTTCGAGAAGAAGTGATGTGCACTACCGGAAATTGAGGTTATTTCGGGGTTGCGCTGCAATGCATTTCGGTAGGTTTCAAAATCAGAACGGTTTTCTACGCGAGTATAGATCACACCGCTTTTGTTGAACCCGAGGTCAAAATTGTTTTGATACTCCGCATTACTGATAAACGCAAAGCTGCAGACTATTCCAATCAACGAAATGGCAAATTGAAGAGTGAGTAGCACACGCATAAAAAGATTGGTACCACCAAACTTCAGTTTTCCCTTGAGGATAGAAACAGACTGAAATTTGCTGATATAGAAAGCAGGGTAAGAACCAGCGAGAATACCAACTATCAACAGCAAACCAATCATGAAAAAGGTAAAATCGAGATTACCGAAGTAATTAGTAATAATCTCAATATCTCCCACCCACATGTTGTTAAATGCGGGTATCAGGAACAACTCCGCGATAATGACACCAATGATTAACGCTATAAAGCATACAAAAATGGTCTCACCTAGAAATTGAATGATGAGGTGTTTCCTCTCACTTCCCATTACCTTCCGAACACCGATTTCTTTTAACCGCCCCGAGGAAATTGCAATCGATGTATTGGTAAGATTGAAGCAGGACAACAGTAGGATTAATATTCCCATCATGCTTAATCCAATCACTGCCGCTATTGGAGAACCCTCACGTGTCCATGTGCCAGGTCGGTTTTGATAACTATCTCTCACCGCCATTCCTACAAATGGATCCAGTGAGAAGCTTTTGATGATGAAATCCTCTCTGATTTTGTTATTGTTCTCTTTGTAAGGTTGGATTTGCTCTTCTACAGCCTGCACCCGAGACTTATTTGAAATCATCACAAATGTCGTATTGCGATATTTCCAGCTATTTTCATTGTAGTCAAGATCGCCCGGAGTGAACTGATTGGTATAATTGGCAAAGGCCAGTTCAAAACCAAAACTGGAATTGGATGGTTGGTCCTTAAATACACCACCCACAATGTACTCCCTCGTTTTGCCACTGTCGAGAAGCTGCGTTAGTGGCTGCCCGGCAACTTTTACATCATTGAAATATTTCCTGGCTGTTTTTTCGCTGAGTAAAATCGTTCCCTTGTCTTTGATAGAGGCAGCATCACCATCGATAAAATCAAATGTAAAGGCATCAAAAAACTCTGGATCCACATACTGCAATCCCCCATTAAACAATTCATCCTTGATTCGGAAGTCTGCACCGGAAGGCGAGTACCGAATCACCTTATCAACATCAGCAATATTCTCTTTAATTGCATTTCCCAACCCCATCGGCACATAGCCATAGGTTGTTGACTCACCCTGAAACTCTCGCGTTGTGTTGATCCGGTATACTGCAGCTTTGTTCTTATGATTATGATCAAACGTAGCGTTGAAGTCGTAATGGAAATAGGCAACGATGCAAGCAGCGATAGAAATGGCCATTCCAAAAATGTTGATGAAGATATACAGCTTGTTCTTCATCATGCTACGAATGGTGATCAGCAGGTAGTTTTTAAACATGACATGAGTGTTTGGGTGATAGACAATGGTTACTTTAAAATGGTTGCTTGGGATGTTACAGTACCTTGCAATGCATAGTAAATAAGTTAAAATAAGGCCCCAAAGAGAAGAAAGGGGCCTTATTCTAAACCTAAACCTAAACTACTAAGAGAACGAATCAGGATCAGATCCTGAAGTCTTAAAAACCGTGGTTAACAGTTTCTCCACTATACGTGGAAACGCTCTTTAATGTTTTCAGTTACCACCTTACCATCGAACAAATTCACCACGCGGTGAGCATAGTTCGCATCATAAGGAGAGTGAGTCACCATTACGATGGTTGTTCCCTCCTCATTCAACTGAGACAATAATTTCATTACTTCTTCACCATTTGCAGAATCAAGGTTACCAGTCGGTTCGTCAGCCAGGATCACCTTAGGTTTCGCTACGATGGCGCGTGATATTGCCACCCTTTGCTGCTGACCACCAGACAACTGCTGAGGAAAGTGATTTCTGCGGTGCATGATGTTCATTCTTTCCAATACCTCCTCTACCCTTGTCTTCCGTTCGCTTGAAGGAACTTTCAAATACAAAAGAGGAAGTTCTACGTTTTCAAATACGGTCAATTCATCAATCAGGTTAAAGCTTTGGAACACAAAGCCGATTGAGCCTTTTCTTAATTGCGCCCTTTGACGCTCAGAGTACTTGGCTACCTCATGTTCACCAAAGTGATATTCACCATTGGTGGGGTTATCCAACAAGCCGAGGATGTTAAGTAACGTTGACTTACCGCATCCTGAAGGGCCCATGATGGCCACGAATTCACCTTCCTTAATCTCAAGGTTGATATTATTAAGGGCGGTGGTTTCTACTTCTTCAGTAGAATACACTTTTTCCAGGTTCTTAAGTTTGATCATAATCGTGATTGTTTACAATTAGTTAATTTATGGGTTTTTGATTTAAGTTCTACTGTCAGTTTACTTCGATTTTCCTTAAAAGTTACTCAGTTTAATAATTTCATTTCATTAGACGCTTGATTATGCAAATAGTTGCATCAATCAAGTATTAATACTTCGTTGTTACCAAAATTCTCATACGAAGAGGTGATCACACGGTCGCCTGGCTTAAGCCCCTCAAGCACCTCGAAATTCTCTGTATTCTTCCTTCCCAGCTTGATATCTCTGCGTACAGCCCTGTTGTCACCATCCTCAAGAACGAATACCCAGTTTCCTCCAGTATCCTTGTAGAATCCACCCACTGGTAGCAGTAGTTCTTCAGAAGACTGCCCCAATTCAATTCTTAGACGCATGGATTGACCTCTTCTAATTCCGTCAGGTGTTTCACCATCAAAATCCATGTCCACTTCAAATCGGCCGTTCGTAATGGTAGGGTAAATGTAAGTGATCACCAGCGAGTAGTCTTTCCCAGCAAAGGGAGTTGTGGCATGTAATCCCGTTGAAATTCTTGGGAGATACAATTCATCAATTGGCACACGAACTTTGTACGCGCCAACGATATCGATCTGTCCAAGCCTTTGCCCTGTTGTTACGGCTTGTCCAATTTCCCAGTGCGGAGTAGACAACTGACCATCGATAGGTGCTTTGATGTTAAGGTTATCAAGAATTCTACGAACACCCTCCAGGTTAGCACGCATTCTGTTTTCGGATATGTCAATATCTCTCAATTGCTCAATGCGGTTAAGGGAGTCTTTCTTGTATACTTCGTATGTAATTTGTCTGCGCTTCAGATTGTATCGATAATTCGCTTCTGTTTGCTCAAACTCCTGTTGGGAAATGAGCTTCTTGGCGAATAATTGCTTTTGGCGCTCGTATTGCGGACCAAGAATCGCCAACTGGTTATCAATCTCCGCGAGGGATTGACGTTGCGACAGGTCGGTATTGTTAATAGACAATCGGGTGTCTCGTGAGCGGTTGATACTTTCTACCTGAGATGCTTCCTGTTGCAATACAGCGATCTCGCGGTTCAGGTTGGTGAGCTCGATAATGAGTTCTCCC
>DAORAG010000060.1:0-11132 GCA_035344095.1 Cyclobacteriaceae bacterium
ACTCAGTTCCGCTAAATTCAATTTGGCCTTCACGTTACCATCCATCTTATAGTTTCGTAGGTTTTCTATTAATATCCTTGCATCAACAGGGTTGTTGCCAAAATCGAGGTGGAGTTTTTTCATGTCGACAACCGTATTTTCGATGACTCCATCTTTATTGTCAACCAACAGATCGAGGTTGATATTATTGATTGCAGATGGCAGGTCAGGATATTTAAACATACCATCATTCACTTTCACATCAAGATTGAATGCAGGCATTTGACTGTCCGAAAAGCTGCCCTTGACCATACCGGCAAAAGCAACATTTCCATTCGTCTCGATGCTTCCAAAATCTTTAGTGTAAATGCCGGGCACAAGTGAAAGCAAACTTCTGAACGTACTTTCTTCTGTCTTGTAGGTAATGTCCATGTCGTAGCTGCTCTCATTCATTTTAAACCAGCCATCGAATGCCAGTCCAAAGTCATTGAGTCTGGCTGAATTTTCTTTGAAGGTATATTTCGTGTATTCTTCACTAATACCGAGCACCATATTAGCTTGCAAGCGCTTGTTACTTACATATTCAACACCATCGAAAACAACGGACAGCGTGTCCGATTGAGTTTTTGTGCGCAAGTCAAATGCCGTTTCGTTAAAGTCACCACTTCCAGTATGATTAAGTCCTTTTAGAGACAGCGCAAAGGGAATCGACTGGTCATCATAAATCACATCACCGTCCACAATTTCCCAGTGGTCAATGCCAAATGAAAATTTACCTGATCCTTCCTCTTCCACCACAACAGTATCGGTGGATGGATAAGTTATATCCCAGTTTGCCCTTCCGTCAGCCAGTACTTTTACTGTTATCTGTGGTCTCACCAGTGTAATCCCTTTCAGCCTTAGCTCATCTCCAAAAAGCAGGTCCTTTAGATTCACTTCCACATCCAGACGCTCAACTACAAACAAGGGAACTGCCTCAAATGGAGCGCGGTTGAATACTCCCAATTCCTTGATCTCTGCGGTTGCGTTGGGAAAGTTCCTAAATAAGGTGAGGCCGAAGTTGTCCGCTTCAAAAATCACATCAGCGTTTACAGACTTTGCAATTTCTTCATCCACCAACGCCTTGATGTCATCCTTAAATATTATTGGAACCAGTATCGCAGCAGCAACAAACAGCACCACAAAACCACCCAAGAAAATAAGTACCCACTTAATAACTTTCATAACTACATCTAATTATTTCACGCAGATTTAAACCCGATTAGAAAGGAAGACAAAATTAGTAAATCTGTTGTTGACCTTGGTCAAGGCAAAAAGCGTGCAGTAATATTTAACGAAGGAATAATCAGAAACTTGCCTAAAACCAACGGATAATCGGTTCTAACAAAGTACGCATCCTTTTGGAAAACGGGGGATGAAAGAGGTAGGCAAGTGCAAAACCTCGTTTTTGCTTCAAAACCGGTTTTTCATTAGAAAATGCCATGAACCCGTAATAGCCGTGTGATTTTCCGATTCCGCTATTGTTCACCCCGCCAAAGGGAAGGTTGGGGTGCGTAAATTGGGTGACACAGTCATTCACACAAACAGTACCACTCGAGGTTCTACCCAGAATCGCGTCCATGAATGCCCTGCTTGTTGAAAAAATGTAAAGTGCCAAAGGTTTGGGCTTGCTATTCACGATTTCAATTACCTCCTCAGGGTCTTTGAACGTAAGTATTGGCAAGATTGGACCAAAAATTTCTTCGTTCATGACCTTAGCATTCATGGATACCCCGGTCATAATCACAGGATGGAAGAACCTTGACTCCCGGTGTATTTCACCGGAATACTCAAGTTTTGCCCCATGTTCGATAGCATCTTCAAGCATTTCGCTCAGTCTGCCAAAGTGTTGGTCGTTGACTACTCGTCCGTAAGAATCCGATTCCTTTGTAATCGTTTGCCCCTGGCCAAATAATGTTGTGACCTGTGATTCTAAATAGCCAATAAATTCTTCCTTCTTGTCCTCATGGACTAGCACATAGTCTGGCGCAATACATGTCTGTCCGTTGTTCAGAAATTTGCCGAAGGCGATCCGCTTAGCTGCTTCCCTCAACCTTGCGGAACGATCAATGATTGCCGGGGACTTGCCTCCCAATTCCAATGTGACTGATGTAAGGTGACTGGCTGCGGCTCGCATTACGATTTTGCCCACCGCTGGGCTCCCCGTAAAAAAGATATGATCAAACGGAAGGTCGAGCAAAGAGGCAGCCACATCTTTGTCACCTTCCACCACTACTACTTCGCCATCGAATACTTCTCTCACCATCTCACCAATCAATCGCGAAGTATGAGGAGTCGCCTCTGATGGCTTTAACAAAGCCGCGTTGCCAGCCGCAAGACATGAAACCAATGGCCCAACACAGAGGTTGAATGGGAAATTCCACGGAGAAATAATCAGGCACACGCCTTTGGGTTCGTACTGAATCTCTGACCAGGTGCCCAAATAGTTTATTGGGGCATCTACTTTGGTTGGTTGACTCCAACGCTCAAGATTTTTCAGGGCATGCTTTACCTCACCAATCACCGGGTAAATTTCCGAGATGTCAACTTCCACAGCGGGCTTCCTGAAATCGGCATACACGGCATCTTTTACCCGTTGCCTATTTGACATCAGCCACCGAAGCAATTTTGTTAATCTCGCCTTCCGATCGGACACTGTCTCCCCTTTTAGAATCGTACTCTTCCGCCTCAGCTCCTCAAATTGACTGCTGATGGTGCCCTTTGGGTCTTCCGTTACCTGCATTTCCGTCATCATAATTTGAATCTATCCAATTTTCAGCCTCTTGTCCAATGTTACGTTAATGTTAACAGCATTGTCTATATGTTATGTGAATGTTATCTTAGTATTACCTGAGATTAACATTGGGGGTGAAAAATGCGATTCTGGCTGAAATTTGCGGTTTTTATTGCTTCTGTGAACTTGGTATTTGCCCAAAGTGAAGGGCAATTTGCCAGCTATTTGCAGACCGCAAACGCCAAAAACCAACAATTTGCTGCAGAAAAACTAGGAGTTCTGGTTGCCAAACTGAACGAAAAAGAAAGGAAATCAGACCGTCAATTCCTCAGAAGCGTTTTTAGCCTTACACACCGTCAGTTGCTTAAGCAGTACGATCAGTACGCCACTTTTGGCGAAATATTTGAGTCTGGTCGGTACGATTGTCTGACCGCCACCGCTTTGTACAGCGTTGTGCTATCCGAGCTTGGCTATAAGCATACGGTAATAGAAACCAATTACCATATTTTCCTGCTGATTGACTCCGATGAAGGTCAGATTCTAATGGAATCAACAGACCCGATAGGTGGATTTGAATACAATCAGGAACGAATCGCGAATAGGATTGAGCAGTACAAGAAGGATGCTGAAGTAGTCCTCGACAATCAGGCAGCAGCTGGATACTTATTGTTCAATGAAGTTACCGTGGACGAACTCACCGGTCTGCTTTACTACAACCAATGCGTGAAGGCATTTAACAACCAGCAATGGATGGAGGCAATAATTAATCTTGATCTGGCAAGTAAGTACTACAACTCAGAGCGAATCCAGGAAATGAAAAGTCTTTTGATGGACGTTGTCGCATCTGCCGAGTTAGACAAGGTGAAAGAATCTGATATATCTACCAACCGTTTCCAGGTGGCACAACGTTATCAGCAACCCTGATCTGTTAATTTCTTAGAATTCTTAGTTCCACTCTCCGGTTGAGTCGATGTGCCTCTTCAGTGTTCTCATTGGAGATAGGTTGAGTTCCACCGAAAGCCTTTGTTTTCACTTTGCTCTTCGGAACATTCTTGGAAACGAGATAATCTTTGACTGCATCCACCCGAGTTTGGGACAGCTTAAGGTTCGCTTTGGGATCCCCTCTGGTATCTGTGTGCCCTTCCAACTGGATGATCATATTTGGATTCTGATTCATCATTATCACCACTTTGTCCAATTCGGCAAACGAGCTTTCACTTATCTTGGCTCTTCCCTGCTGAAAAATCAGCTCTTTCAGCACCAACACCTTTCCCTCTGTATGTGTGTCATCCGCCACATCTGAGGCCGCTTGAGGAAGGCCCAGTTCAATGTCTCGCAACACCATTCTGGCGTCATTGGCCTCGGCTGGATCAAGCATATACTTTGATGGAGCGTATCCAGGCGCTTCCACAGTGATGGAGTAACGTTCCTTATCAAACATGGGGAAACGGTAGCTGGTGCCACTGAGCGTACCCACAACACTTCCATAAGGGAGGCTTTGATAGGAGATTCTTGCGGTCACTGGCTCCTTTGTTTCTGCACTGGTGATGTTGCCCGATGCATAAATCAAGGTATCGGCATCCTGCCCGAAAGTATAGGCACTTGCTGCCGCGATAACCCAGACAAATAAAAATGTCTTCTTCATAACGTTTCCATTCATGGCTTATCTACTTCCTATAATTTCAGAATCTTGAATTCAACACGCCTGTTCTTTCTTCTGCCCTCTTTGGTCTCATTAGACTCAATTGGCTTAGTCTCACCAAAGAAGGACACCGTTATTCTGTTTTCAGCTACACCTTTTTCAGTCAAATAACGTACCACGGATTTCGCTCTTCTCTCCGACAAGCCCATGTTGTATTCCGCAGGACCAGTGGCGTCCGCGTGACCGGAAATCTCCACTTCAAGGGTGCCTCGTTCTCCCATCAGCGTCACTATTCTGTTCAACTCAGGGAAGGATTCCGGCCTCAGTGTTGATTGATCAAAGTCGAAGAAAATGTTATTCAGCGTGATGGTAGCATCGGGCTCGATCTTAGCCACTTCAATTGGTTCAAGTTGCATGTTTTGCACCTGCACCTGGCCATCTTTCGTCACGTTGCGCAGGTCAAGATTTTGGTTTTCAGAAATATGACCGCTTGCCTCTGCACGAACACCATAGAGATGGCCACCAGGCAAGTGAATTTCATATTCTCCAGTTTCAGGATTGGACTGTGCGATACCAATTTCCTTTCCTTCAGGAAGCTGCTCGTAAATAATTTTCGCTGCAATTGGTTCTCCTGTCTTTGCATCAATTAGTTTACCTTTCACAACTACGATCGGATCAGGACTCATGAACACTGGTAGCTTAACGCGGTACACATCAGCATTGTCGATCGCTACCTCTCTTGAATAGTATGCATACTCACTGGTTGAAGGGATATTAAAAAAGAGATCATTCAACTTTGTATTAATGTCTCCGCCCATGTTTTCCGGCTCAGACCAATTGGTCCAGGTGTCGTCAAGGCGCTTCGTCATATAAACATCAGCACCACCAAAACCGCTAAATCCGTCAGAAGAGAAGTACAATGTCTTGTTGTCTGAAGCAAGGAAAGGTGCAGTCTCCTCTCCAGCAGTATTCACTACATCTCCAAGGTTAAGTGGCTCTGACCACAAGCTATCGTTCTTCTGAAAGCTAACATATAAGTCTCTTCCTCCCTGGGTATCCTCGCGCTCCACCGACATCAGCAAAGCTGTCCTCGTATTAGCCATAAAATAGTTGGCTTTTTCATTGAAATTATAGTCATTTTCAATGTTGAGTGGTTTCGGCTTCGACCAGGTGCCGTTGAGGTTGTCACTCACTGAAACGCCCGCTACCATCTTGCCCTTTTCCTGGTATTTGTTACCCAGTAAGATAATTACCGACTTTCCATCGGGTGTAGCGGAAACGGCATTGATAAAATTCGGATTCTCATTGTTGAATTGTGGACCCATGTTCTTGGCAAGGCTCCATTTACCATCAGCACCCAGCTCCGAATACCAGATGTCTTCCTTGTCTGTCACACCACCCATGTTCTCGGGGTGATTCCTGCGACTGAAGTACAGTGTTTTTCCATCTGGTGAGAGCAACGGATTGAGTTCGCTAAAATCACTGTTCACATTTTCATCCAATCGCTCTACAATCAAGCCTTTGCTCAATAACTCTGGAATGGAGATGTTGGCAATGATCGGATAATGCGAATCAGAGATCGCCACCGCGTCAATTGAAAAATAATCAGGCAACGCGCCACCATCAAACTCCAGCTTCACTGCCGCTACCTTATAAGTTGTCTTTTCCACGAATACGTTAAGCATTCGACCTTGTAGTGGAATGGACATCGGATTAAATGTATGCACCAGATATTCGGTATCGCGCTGATCATAGAGATACACGTTGACCAATCCGCTGGGATTGTATGACTCGGCAATGGCTATCTGTTGTACTTCGATTGGGTTGTCATATCCTATCTTGATAAATTCTTTTCTTTTGGGTTTATCAGGAGTCCACGCATTCGGATTCTGACCCCCTGCGGGCAGTACGTTAGGCTTACCTAAAATTTGCTTGGCGGCATACTGAACGGGCGTTAGCTCTGACGAAAAATCGATGACTTTGGATCCCCATTGTACGACCTGGGCCAGGCCTATTCCCTGTGCTGAGATTGCAAAAGAAACAATTAGTATTAATCTCTTCATGAATTACATCGGACAATCCCGATTTAAGGATTAAACATACTTAAAAAATCAAAAACCGTAAAAAATAATACACCCTGCCCGGACTTCACACTCTGCCAAATCAACTCAAAATCGAGGCATTAGGAGTCGTTTACTCCATGGAAGTCTTATTGAAAAGAAGAAAACCTACATGCAATAGCACGCCTAGTTGGTTCTCAGGGTCATCGTAGTAATTGACGCTAAGACTTACAGGCCCGACCGTACTGTGATATACCAGGCCAGCAGTACCTGCAAAGAAGATATTGGTTATTTCATCATCAAGTAAGGCGTCCTGGCTCTGCCCGGCCACTATTGCTTCGAAAGGCTTAAACAGATAAGCTTCCAGTCGAAGATCAAAATTGTTGCGAAGGGTAAAGACATTTCGCCAACCACCGGCCACATAGTTAAATGCTCTGAAGTTCTGAAGGAACAAGGTCCGGCTGTCCTGGATAGGGAAGAATGCAGGCGCGTTGATCAATGAACCCTGATAATTGGTAAAAACAGGTTGGTTGGAGAACACGCCATCAAGGTAATAACCTGAACTATAGAAACCAGATTTAAAATATTGCTCCATGGTAATGCGAGCTCTCAACCAGGATCGGCTCTCCTTCACGGGCTGAGTTAGAATAGAGGTGCTTCCTGGGGTAAAGCCTTCATTTAATGCAAACCAATCTGCACTGAAACTAAATGACTTTCCGTCCGATGGATATTGTTTTCGATTTAATGTTCCTGCAGTCAATTTCAGACCGGTTCTGAACCCCGACAACTTCAACTCATCAAGTGTATCCTGAGAAGTCAGCACGTTGGTATTTATATATCTATCATTATTGTTGACATAAAAACTATGAACTGATGCTTTGTAGTGCCTGCCTAAGGGGAAGCCAATACTTGCACCTACTTTCCTGTCAATTCGTGTAAGCACTGTCGGAGAAAAGTTATCCGCAATTACATCTTTACCTTCAAGATAATCCCAGGTATTAAACGTAGCCTGTGGCTCAATGTAAAACTGCCCCAGGTTAGGAAAATCCATGCGGTACTTCATTTCTGCCGATTTGAAAAAATTGCCCGCATAAAAATTCAAGCTTGAATGCACAAGTGCTCTGTTGAAGTAATAGTAATTCAAGCCCAGGAAAATCGTACTGAAACTTCGGGTGGCAATAGCTCCTCCAAAGTCAACCTGAAAATTATTTTGAGGTCTGCGCGCCAGCCTGAAGTTAAAAGCCCCGGAAGAATTGTCATAAAGTATGCTCGGATATACATTCTTGAAATAGTCATCCGAAACCAACTTGTAGTACCCCTTCTTGACATCGCTAAAGTAGAGTGGCCTCTTTCCATTGAGGAAAAATCGATTAAGGTAACGCTGCTGCTTTGAGTTGAAACCATGGAATCTAACATCTTCGATTACCCAGGGCTTGGATTGGCTTGTAAAAAGATTCCTTGCGATAGCCACTGACTCGCATGTGCGTCTACCTTCAATTTTACTTTTTATCTCTTCAATTTGTCTCACTGTCTGCTGATACCCACTGTCAATCATGTACCTGGCATACTTGAAGTCGAACGCTGTATAGGGCTTCAGATTTGGTTGAATATAAACTCCCTTCCCTTCCAACTCAGACGGGTTTGACTTATCCAGTAGCATGTATAGTAAAGAGCGAGAAATCAGTTTGTCGTCTTCATCGTATGGATATTCTTCAAAAACCTTAGAGGAAACATTCGACCCGATAATCAGGTCAGGATGAAACTCCTCCTCCATAATATCAATCGGGAAATTGTTATACACTCCTCCGTCAAAAAGATATTTGTTGTCCACTTTAATGGGGTGGTAGAAGAAGGGAACGGTTTGCGTGGCACGAAGCGCATCGCTAAGTACGCCATCTTTTAAAACAACTTCTGTTTGAGTAAAGATGTCGGCCGCCACAACCCTAAGTGGTACAAACAGACTATCAAAATTATTTTTTGAAATAGCCGATGCCTGGGCAAACATCTCGGCTAATGCGAAGTTGAGCGACAAATCGCTCGCTATACTGCTGTTCAGCAGAAAGCCATTGGTTGAATCCAAGGAGACATTGAAGCGTACGAATGAGGGGTAAGTTTCATTCTTGCTGTATTCGTAGTTGTAGCCGGGCTCGAGTTGTCCACTGATCCAGCCCAAAAATTGGCGTGAGAGCACTACATCCTCGATCTGGCCAGGGCTCATACCAGCCGCATATGCCCCAGCAATGATCCCTCCCATGGAGGTCCCAACCACGTAATCGATGGGTATTTCATTTTCCTCGAGCGCCTTTAGCACCCCAATATGAGCAAGTCCTTTGGCTCCACCTCCACTCAATACCACGCCTACCCGCTGAGGAAAAACCTCAAACGACAACAGGCTGAGTAGAATTAGGAAAAAGGTAGGTTTTATCATCCGCCACGCTGAATCAATCGCAAACTACTGGCTAAACGCCCGTAAAAATTACAAGATTAGCGATCAAATCAAAACATTACTGTCCTGAAGCAATTGCTTCATCGTCTTCAACGATAGGAAACGTGATGCCGTTCAGTCTTTGTGTTGTTTCGATTACAACTTGCTGAAATGATGCTTTGCTTTCGTCTTTGATGGGTTGTGATGGGGGCAATTCAACTTTTAGTGCATCAACCTGCACCCCGTTTTTCCAAAACCGATAACACAGGTGTGACCCTTTGGCCAGCCCCGTGCTACCCACAAAACCAATGGTCTGCCCTTGACGCACCCTTACCCCTGGCTTCATGCCCGAGGCAATCTTGGACATGTGAAGATACTGAGTTGTGTAGGTGGCGTTGTGCCTGATCTTTACATAATTTCCATTGGCCGCGGTGTATCGGGCTTCCAGAACAATACCATCTCCAACGGTACGTATCGGTGTGCCGGTGTCGGCAGCAAAGTCGGTACCCAGGTGAGGACGAAAGACTTTGGCCACGGGATGAAAACGGTTTCGCGAATAACGCGAACTGATGCGTGTGAATTCGATGGGGTACTTAAGTAATGCCTTACGTAGACTGTTTCCCCTTTCGTCAAAGTAGTCAAGTCCTTCACCCTGATCATAAGGAAAAGCATAGTACCCGTTTGCAAAATGCTCAAAGTAAACACCTTTGATTTCGCCAATGCCAATAGGCTTGCCTTCAACGAGGTTTTCCTCATAAATCATTTTGAACTTGTCGCCCTTTTGCAGGCGTTGAAAGTCAACTTGCCAGGCAAAGATGTCTACAAACCGGTTGGTAAGCTCGTGCGTGATGCCAAGGGCTTCTATGGTTTCAGATAAGGTGGATTTTATTACCCCTGTAATTGTCCTTTCTTCGGTCACCACTTCACGATGACAAGCTTCTACCAGTAAAGTATCTTCTAAATGAAATATGAAATAGTCAATGGGGTTAGGTTCGTAGATGATGGCTTTCGCTGTCTTCAAAGAATCACGGTGAGAGATGACCGTATATTTTTTGTTGGAAACAATTTTTCTGAAGTCAAAAAGCTGACGAGGAACAAAATGAAACTGTCTGTAGATTTCCGGTTTGACGTTATAGCCAGATAGTAGATCCGTAAATCTCTGATTCCTTTTTACTACATCTTCCGAGATGTGCAGGCTATCTACCACCATTCCATAGAGCAGGGTAGGCTCTACTATATTTCTCTCAACTCTCACATCTGTAATCTGGTCATCCTCATAAGTTGGCGGGAGAGAAAATACAGTTGGATCAATCAGCAACACCACCACTATGGCTGAGCCAAGCAACAGGAGGCTGGAAAGAATAATACCACGGGTAGACTTTAGCATTTTCATCAGTTAAAAAAATTGCCCTTACCGGGCCGCAAGTTCAAAAAATGAGGCTTTAGAAGCCAGAAAACCTAGGTCAAATATAGCAATAACTGCCTAAAATTGAGGCAATTGGCCCTTTATCTATAAAGTTCGCGGTACTTTTTGATGCCTGAGTCCAGAAAGCGGACAAACTTTTCAGGGTTCTTGTCATAGCCATAAGGCCAAGCCAGCACCTTTTCATCCTCGCCCACCAACACATAAAAAGGCTGAGCATTGTTTTCCAGGTTTGCAATCTGAAGATCTGCATTTTGCTTACCCAGTGTCTTTTTTACTTTTCCATCATAGCTTGAGGTGAACCATTCTGATTCAGGAAGCTCCGTTTTGTCATCTACATAGAGTGCCACCACAACATAATCGTTTTGCAGGCGCTTGAGCACTTGCGGATCCGACCACACCACAGCCTCCATCTCGCGACAGTTGGTACATCCATGACCTGTAAAGTCGATAAACAGTGGTTTGTTCTGTTGCCGTGCGCAAGCAATCGCCTGATCATAATCAAAATAACCGTTCAGCCCGTGGGGCAGATGAAGAAACTCAGCATACTTAGGCTGTTCGCATCCTGCATACACTGCTCCTGTTCCCTCCTCACTCACCAAATCGAAATCAAGCGTGTACTTAGGAGGGATATATCCGGCCAGCGCCTTCAATGGAGCTCCCCACAATCCGGGAATCAGATAAACGACAAATGAAAATGTGGCAATAGCAAGAAAGAGTCTGCCAACAGTAACCTTCTCTACTGGGCTGTCATGTGGTAGTCTGATTTTCCCCAGAAAGTAAAATCCAAGCAATACAAAAATTACAATCCAGATTGTAAGGTTGGTATC
>DAORAG010000061.1:0-11078 GCA_035344095.1 Cyclobacteriaceae bacterium
ACCTTTCATCACGTCCTCGTTTTAATAGGTACAGTGGCGGTAAAGCGATATATACATAACCTTGTTCGATCAATTCTCTCATGTACCTGAAGAAGAAAGTCAGGATCAAAGTACGGATGTGACTGCCATCCACATCGGCATCCGTCATTATGATTATTTTATGATATCGTAACTTTTTCATGTTGAGGGCCTTCTCATCCTCTTCCGTGCCGAAAGACACTCCAAGCGCGGTGATCATATTCTTGATCTCCTCATTCTCGTAAATCTTGTGTTCCTGTGCTTTTTCAACGTTAAGTATCTTTCCCCTCAAAGGAAGTATAGCCTGGAAATTCCGGTCTCTGCCCTGCTTGGCCGATCCTCCCGCGGAGTCACCCTCCACCAGATACAGTTCGCAGATAGAAGGGTCCGTACTTGCGCAGTCCGCCAATTTACCCGGAAGACCTGTTCCAGTGAGTACATTCTTTCGTTGCACCATCTCACGGGCTTTGCGTGCTGCGATTCGCGCCTGGGCTGCAAGAATTACCTTATTGACAATCTGTTTGGCCTCGCGTGGATTTTCCTCCAGATAGGTTTGCAACATCTCCCCTACAGCAGTATCTACCGCACCCATGGCTTCCGAGTTGCCAAGTTTCGTCTTTGTCTGGCCTTCAAACTGAGGCTCCTGAACTTTTACTGAAATAACTGCCGTCAAACCTTCACGAAAATCATCTCCACTTATTTCCACTTTTGCTTTCTCGAGCAAGCCTGATTTATCTGCATAGCTTTTGAGCGTACGCGTCAATGCCCTGCGAAATCCGGCTACGTGGGTTCCACCTTCATGTGTATTGATATTGTTTACATACGATACCAGGTTCTCGCTAAATGACGTGTTGTAACTCATCGCAACCTGTACTGGAATCTCTCCCTTATCGTTCTCGATATAGATTGGGGCCGGAATCAATTTTTCACGAGTTGAATCCACATACTCGACAAACTCGCGAAGCCCACCCTCCGAATAGAACTCATCAGACCGGTGCGTACCGTTCTCTTCGTTTTCCCTCATGTCTCTCAGGGTGAGCTTGATTTTTGGATTTAGGAAAGCCAATTCCCTCAATCGGGCAGCTACGGTCTCGTAGTTGTATTCAGAAACGCTGAAGATGGTGTTGTCGGGAAGGAAATGAACTGTGGTCCCGCGCTTGTCGGTGGTGCCTACTTCCCGCACATCATATTTTGGAATACCCCTTTGGTACTCTTGCTCAAATATTTTTCCGTCACGATGCACGGTGGCTTTCAGCATAGTGGAGAGGGCATTCACGCATGAAACACCAACTCCGTGAAGACCACCTGAAACTTTGTATGTGTCCTTATCAAACTTACCTCCTGCATGGAGAACAGTCATTACGACCTCCAAAGCTGACTTCTTCAACTTTGGCTGGATGTCAGTTGGGATACCACGACCGTTGTCTATTACGGTGACTGAGTTGTCTGGATTGATTGTAACTACGATATCATCGCAATACCCCGCCAACGCCTCATCAATTGAGTTGTCAACAACCTCCCAAATGAGATGATGAAGGCCCCGCACACCCACATCACCGATATACATCGCGGGTCTTTTACGTACAGCTTCGAGACCCTCTAAAACCTGAATATTACTGCCAGAATAATTACTTCCTTTTTGTGCCTTTTCTTCGCTCATTTTGGGGTATTTACAAGTTGGCAAAAATAAGCTTTTCTGTAGCGTCTGCCGCATTTTTTGGCAACTATTATGAGTCCCTAGGCCGCTAAAAATTGATCGGTTTTTTGGCCTCCATCCAAGGTCAAAATCTTTGAAAGTTTGAGTCTAAAAATGACCCCAAAAACTTACCAATTTGGATGAGGCTGTATATACCCCTGTACGGATATTTAAGCTGGCAATTCGACACTCAATTCGGTAAGTTTACCTGATGCCATACACCGCAAAAGCAACCGTTCTTCTATCCTTCATCTTTATCTCAGGGCACTTTGCCTTCGGACAGTCAATCGAAAATGTGACTGCTGAGGTCTCTGATGGCAACAAAGTTGTCATTTCCTATGACCTCAAGGGCAATGCAGATACCGAACGCTTTCAAATTCAGGTCTATAGTTCTCACAATGGCTTCAGTTCGCCCCTCTCCAGCGTGACCGGTGACGTGAGCTCCAATTTTGATATCAAACCCGGCAACGGCAAGCAAGTGACCTGGGATGCTGCGAAAGACTTAAAAACCTTCAACGGTGAACTATCTTTTGAAGTGAGGGCCAAAGTGTATGCCTTCATCAGAATCTCGTCACCTGGATCAGCCAAGTCAGTTCGAAGGGGCTCGAACACCACCATCAACTGGGCTGGAGGTATGCCTAATGACAACATAAAAATCGAACTGCTTAAGGCTGGCAGTGTCATTTCAAATGTAGGATCAACAAGTAACTCGGGGAGCTATCGCTGGGCTGTGCCTTCTGACCTTGAAAAAGGGAGTGATTATTCTCTGCGGTTCACCACCAGCTCTGATCAGGTTTACAGTGAATCTTTTAACGTGAATGCAAAATATCCAATGGCATTGAAAGCCGGAGCACCCGCACTGGCAGTTGGCGCCATTGTCTTGTTATCAGGCGGGGGCGGAGATGATGGCCCTCTCCCTACACCACCTGAACCGAACTAGTCATGATTAAAAAATTACTCATACCGATTTTTGTTTTAGCGATACTACCATGCTCGGCACAATTTATTGGTGTTCAGTTTGCTGAATCGCTCACAGCATCCAGCGGAGTATCCGATTATGTTGACATCGTTGACGTATCGACCAATGCCAACGGGGCCATTTTTGTTGGTGGTCAATTTACAGGGACTGTAGACTTTGACCCCAGCCCAACCAACACAGTAACGAGAATTGGTGTCAATAACGACATTTTCCTGGGCCGTTACACCTCCCAAGGCGCGTTGCTTAACTCATCTAGTATTATCGCATCAGGTGACGCCCAGACCCAAACACTCAAAGATATTGCGGTGCGAGGACAGAGTGTTTACATAATTGGTGACAATGAGGGAGTTGCCACCTTTTCAACCGGTCTTGCCAGCACCAACGTAGTTGGCACCAATGGCAATCTGGATATATTGATTGCAAAATTTGACGAGGGGTTGAGCAACATTTGGGCATACTCTATCGGAGGTGCTGAAAATGATACTCCCGGTGGCCTGACGGTCGATAATTCAGGTAATATGTACATCACCGGTCTTTTCAGAGGCTCCGTCAATTTTGACCCATCAGGAAATGGAACTACAAAAACGTTAACCGCAGGAACTGATGGCGATATTTTCATCGCCAAATACAATACAAATGGTGAGCTGATATGGGCTAATCAGATTGGTGGCAGTTTTTTTGACGTTGGAGTAGACCTCGAGTTAGACGGCAATGGTAATTTATACGTAACCGGAAGGTTTAACGGTACTGTGGATTTTGATCCTGGTGCCGGAGTATCAAGCATTTCAGCCAACGCAAATGATGAATCCACATTTATTGCCAAATACACAACAGACGGGAATTACGTTTGGGCAAAATCAATAATTGGCGTTGAAAACGTAGCAGATATGTCGTTGAGCAATTCCGGCAAAATAGCCATCGTTGGGTATTATCAGTTAGACAATGCAGATGTTGATCCTGGAGTTGGTGAGGCGTTACTCCCTTACGACAACAATTTGCCAGACGGCTACCTCTCTGTGTATGATAATGATGGGAATTTTATTTGGGCCAAAAGCATCGGTGGACCAGAGTCAAGTCTTGAGCTTATGGAAAGTGTTTACTTTTTGGAAGACGAAAGCATTATCATTAGCGGTGGCGGTGGTGGGTCCATTCAATTTAATCAAGGTGAAGCCAACCCTGTTACCCGAACTGCGAACAGCTCAGACGGTTTAATTGCCAAGTACGATGTCAATGGGGCGGTTGTATTTGCGTACATGTTGGGAGGCTCTGGCAGCGATTACAACACTGCTTTGACACTTGACGGAGGTAACTTGTTTGCCTATGGAAGGATCCGATCACCTTCGATAGATTTTGATCCTTCTGACGGAATGGCAATCGTTACATCAGCAAATGAAGACGATGCGTATTTGGTAAAGTATGATGTTACCGGACCTCAACTGGTAAAAAACAACACTGCAGAATCAGCAACCTTTGGTAATGATTTGACTGTCAACATTGAGGTGGAGGACGAGGAATCAGGCGTGCAAAGTGTGGCCCTGGATTATAGAGGAATATCCTCACTAAATGCAGCACCCTTCAAACGAATCACGCTCACCAACAAATCTGGTAATCAATATGAAGGAACTATTCCCTCTGATGACTTTGATGAGCTGGGAATTGAGTTTCGCGGATTTGCAGTCAACGATTTGGGAGTAGAAAGTACCTCAGCCATAATTTCTCGCCCATTATCCGTTCCTGATGGCTTGACGATTCCTCAATATGGCTCCGGAAACGGTAGCCAGGAGGATTATCGAATCATTGCCGTTCCACTACAACTAAATTCTGCCACCGTAAAATCGATCTTTGAAGATGACTTGGGCCCTTACGACCCAAACGAATACCGGTTGTTTGGCTATACCGATCAAACCAGGGAGTTGACAGCCAACTCCACACTTGAGCCCGGCAGAGGCTATTGGCTCATCGTGGCTGGAAACGACCGGGAGATGAATACGGGGGCTGGAAGAACGGTGGCAGTATCCAAGACATCACCCTTTACTTTAGCTCTCAACGCAGGCTGGAACCTCATTGGCAACCCCTATTATTTCAATATTGGTTGGACGGAAATGAAGGCGGCAAATCCCGGCATTGGTGATTTGCGAATATATGATGGAAGCTTTTCCAACGGCACAGTACTCGATGCGATGACAGGTGGATTTCTATTTACTGACACTGAAAGCAACATCACTTTTCCAGTGATAAAAGACCCCGCGTTAAACAACGGAAGGAATAACGGAGATAAAGAGAACATGAGACGCCCGGAATTGCAGCCGGGTGATTGGGAAGTACTGTTGAACTTAGCACAGCAAGATCATTCGTACGCTCTGGGCGGGATTGGCATGAGAAAAGAGGCGAAATCAGATTTTGATAAATTCGATAATATGTCACTGCCTCGTTTTGGCGAGTACCTCGAGTTGAATCACGAAAAAGAATTTCTTGGTTTTAACTACAGCCTCGACATCGTGCCTCCTGCAATTGAAAAAAGTTGGGAGTTCACCGTTGAGTCTGCATTATCAGGAAAAACTACAATCAGTTGGAATCCTGCCCACCTTTCGGACTTAAATGGGCAGTTGATTCTGCTTGACATCGATAACGAGTGGCCTGTCGATATGGTGAGTCAAAGTAGCTACACCTTCGAGAGCAATGGAGTGAGACACTTCAAGGCTATTTACGGTGGCACTGAGTTTATAAAACAAGAACTCTCTGCGGACAAATTTGTTTTTCACGGCATTTATCCGAACCCTGCGCATGAGCGTTTGAATGTTAGCTTTAGCATTCCTGAGCCATCAGATAAAGTTGTGACGTTGACCATATTGAATACCATGGGACAGGTAGTGCAAAAATCATCCTGGCAGTCGACTGAAACGGGACTTACTTCTGTCGGGCTACCCCTGTCGGTAGCACCAGGTATGTATATCGTACAAGTGCAGTTGGGGAATATTCAAAAGCAAACAAGAGTACTGGTGAGATAATTAATCCACCAGCGCTTTACCAAATACAAAAATCATGAAGTATATCATCACCAGTTTCGTTACGTTGGCTTTTCTATCAAATGTCTATTCACAGGAGATAAAGGGTAAAAGCAATTCAGTGCACCTTGAAGTGGGCGCTTCCGATGCAGGCAAACCCGCTATCGTGTGGATCTGGCCGGATCAGGTTTCTTCTGAATCAAAAGAAAAAGTAGTGATGCTGAAGGCTGGTATTCAATCTGGCAAAAAAATCAGGCAGGTTGAAGTCTACCTCAATGGACAGGTAGCGCCAAATGACAGGGGTATAGGCATCTCACCGACTACGAATTTCGACTACAAAATCGAAAAGCAGCTAACACTTTCAAACGGGGCGAACGAGATCAAGATCGTTGCAGAGAATGAGGCAGGAAACCTCACCAGTGAATCACGTATTATCCATGTGGCTGCCCCGGTGCTGGCACAAAGAACGGACTATGCGTTGATCGTTGCCACGAATGAATACGCAGAATGGGGCAACCTCACTAACCCTGTGTTTGATGCGACCACGATTGCAGATGAGCTGCGGACTAACTATGGCTTCAAAGTTGATTTGGTTCTTAATCCAACGAAGTCGGAGTTGCTGAGAAAGCTAAGAGAATACAACAGCATGAACTTCATGCCCAATGATCAGCTCTTCATTTTTATCGCAGGCCATGGCAAGTTTGATGACCTGATTAAAGACGGGTATCTCGTGTGTAAAGATTCAAAAAAGGTAGATGATACCAGTGAGAGCTACATCCCCTTCTCCTACCTCAGGACTGCCATCGACAATAACCCATGCAAGCATTTGTTTCTTGTAATGGACGCCTGTTTTGGAGGAACATTTGATCAAGCCATTGCAAAGAGAGGTGAGGATGACAATATGTACACCGAGATCACGCAGAACGAATACATCACCAAAAAACTGAAATTCAAAACGAGGTTATACTTAACCTCCGGAGCTAAAGAATACGTACCTGACGGTCGTGCAGGAAAGCACTCACCCTTTGCTTCTAAGTTTATTGAGGCACTTAGGGGTTATGGTGGCAAAAACAAGGTTTTGACCTCACAGCAGGTCTTCTGGTATGTAGAGCGGGTAAGACCTGAACCACGGTTTGGCACCTTTGGCGACAATGAACCTGGCAGTGAATTTGTATTTGTTGCCAACTAGTGAGATTTGCTTTCGTTGCATTTTACCTCAGCTCCCTCGTTTGTGGAGCGCAAAGCCTTTCGGGAATTATTTGGGAGGATTCCAGGTACCTCTCTTTGCCATTTAAGTCAAACTATGGTGAAAGAGACGATCGAATTCCTGTAAGGTATTCCTTAAAGGCTTACTGCCCGGACGTTGTAAACCAAAAAGGATTTGCAACCAGTGCAGGTTGGGCAGCGGCATGGTATGGTATGTCAATTGCCGAGTCTGCAAGTTGCCTGAGCAGCCAGCCGGAAAAAATCACTGGGGATGCCTTCTCTCCGCTCTTCGCTTATCGGGTGAGCAATACACAAGGTGACTGCGAAACTCCGGTAAGTCTGCTTGAAGTGTTGAATATCTTAAAGGAAAGTGGAACTCCTCGATTCAAGGAATTTAACGACCTCTGCCCTCTTACCATACCCCGATCGACTCGCCTTGCAGCTGGTGATAATCGTCTGGATGGATTCGTGAAACTCTTCAACCCGTTTGATCCAAAAGAGCTGAAAATTTCAGCCGTAAAAAAAGCGGTCAGCGCAAGTCATCCGGTAGTAGTTGGGATGATCGCTCCCCCTTCACTTTCACTGGCGGATGAATTCTGGCAACCCAGGGAGAAACCTGATACCTCCATGGCCGCTCAGGCATTTTGTATCATTGGATATGATGATCAAAAATTTGGTGGTGCAGTTCAAATTGTCAATCAGTGGGGTAAAAGTTGGGGAATGCATGGTTTTACATGGATCCGTTACGGTGACCTGTCAAGCTTTGCCAGATATGGTTACGAGCTGTTCCATCGTTCCAAGTGCTTTATGTTTCCCGAGACATCGGTTGTTCTTTATGGTGAGCATGGTCGCGTGATCGATCAGTTCCCTATCAACAATCAGGAACATCAGGTTGCGGAAGCACAGCGCATTGGTACAAAATTTCGCCTCTCAATCAAGAGTCAAACCGGTGGATTTGTGTACGTACTATTTCGTGAGTCAGTCAATCGCATCACTCCCTTGTTCCCCGACATTAAAACATATCCTTTTGTGACACAAACCATCACATTACCGAATAAGGTTTCCTATTACGAGCTTGAAGGCGAGCCGCAGACGAACGATCTTTTTTTGATTATTTCGAAAAAGGAAGTTGACGTGAGTTTACTGCGTTCGTTTATTGAAAATGGAAGTCTGCTGAAGCAAAACCCAGGCGCAAACCAATTGGAAGTCAATAGTCAGTTCAGCAACTCAATTCTGGTAACCAATTTGAAAATTAATCAATACTAAAGGTATCAGCTCGTCTTCTTCTTAGCTGTTTTCCTGGCCTTCTTACGAGGGCTTTTTTGAACGCCCTCACGTTCCGCCATCAGGTGAAGCTTCGCCTTTTGCAGTTCTGCCTTTTGCCCTTCGCTGACAACAGGATACTGCATTTTCAGTTTGTCGAAATGACGGTAGATCACGGACGCAATGGCCAGCCTGGCGTACCATTTGTCGTCAGCCGGAATAATGAACCACGGGGCGTAATCTGTAGAAGTTGCCTCGATTGCTTCGTCATAGGCTTTCTGATACTCATCCCAGAAGCCTCTTTCTTTCAAATCTGACATTGAAAATTTCCAATTTTTGGAAGGATTGTCAATTCGCTCTAGGAAACGCTTCTTCTGTTCTTTCTTGGAGACATTAAGGAAGAATTTCAAAATCAACATTCCGTTGTCTGCCAGATTTTTCTCATACCTTCTGATTTGCTTGTACCTCGCCTTCCAAAACTTATCGTTGATGTCTTTAAGCGAACTGACTCCGGGTATTCTTTCGTTCATTACATACTCCGGGTGAACCTTTGTCACCAGCACGTTTTCATAATGAGACCGGTTGTGTATGGCAATCTCCCCTCGTGCAGGCAAAGCGATACTATGTCTCCAGAAATAGTCATGGTCAAGTTCGTGGGCATTGGGTGCCTTGAAGCTAAATACTTTTACACCCAAGGGATTAAACCCTGACATGATGTGCTTTACTGCACCATCCTTGCCTGCTGCATCCATCGCCTGGAAAATGATCAAGACACTGTACTCATTGTGAGCATATAGTTTGTCCTGAAGTTCCGCCAGGTGCTTCCTGCCGATTTCCAACATGGCTTCGGCATCCTTCTTTCCAAGGGCTTTGCCTTCATATCCGGTTTTATGAGACTTTAGGCTAAATTTTTTGCCCGGTTTCACCCTAAGCGCTTTCAAAGGAATGATTGTGTCATCGGAGAGCATAGCTGTAGATTTTGTTTACAATAAATCTACACCCATATCCCATTGCAGGACATGACTTGGGTCATTTATTTTTGCTAGAACTGATTGGTTCTCAGCAGCACCAATGTGCATGCCTCGGTTGCCTCGATGCCCTCACCCTCCGCCATTTTCTCAAATTCAACATTTTCAGTACCGGGATTGAATATTATCCTCTTTGGCTTAAGGCCAAGAAGATATTCATACCATTCCGGTTGGTGATCGGGACCGATATACAGGGTGATGGTGTCGACATCCTTTATGTCTGGCTTTTTTCGGATGTCCTGAATTTGGACATTGAACACTTCTCCACTTTTGATGCCTATTGGAACAATCGGGTGGCCGTATTCAGTAAGCATAGAAGCCGCCAGGTAGGCATAGCGTGCTGGATTTGTTGTTGCTCCAACTATTACAGTTTTTTTCATGCGTTTTCTTTTTTAGAAAAGAGGTGAACAAGCGCTTCAGCACACTTCTCTCCATCCATTGCTGCCGATACTATTCCTCCAGCAAAACCTGCACCCTCGCCACAGGGAAACAGACCTTGTATTTGTGTATGCTGCAAGGTGGCTTTGTCCCTTGGTATGCGCACCGGAGCTGATGTTCTACTTTCAACACCAACTACCTGTGCTTCGTTCGTCAGGTAGCCTTTCATCTTCTCGCCAAACTTCCGGAAGCCCTGCCTGAGCGCCTCTGTCACAAACTGAGGCAATACTTCTTTAAGTTCAACAGATATCAGACCGGGCTGGTAAGAAGTGTCGAGTAAATGGCCTGAATACCTGTCATCAACAAAATCGACAAGACGCTGCGCGGGTGCGCATTGAGTTCCTCCTGCTGTCTCACAGGCCTTTTGTTCGACTGCCTGTTGAAACCGCATTGCCGCGAGCGGTCCAAATTGCGAATAGGCTTTAATGCGCTCCGTGTTCACCTCCACCACGATACCCGAATTGGCGAACTTCGAGTCTCTCCTTGAAGGGCTCATTCCATTTACCACAACTTCACCTGGAGCTGTCGCTGAGGGCACAATGAATCCACCGGGACACATACAAAATGAGAAGACACCGATTTCGTGGCCATCGACTTTTGCCTGATGAACAAGAGCGTAGGAAGAGGCTGGAAGAAAGGGATCGCGCGTCTGGCAGTGGTATTGGATTTGGTCTATAAGGTTTTGGCTGTGCTCTACCCTCACTCCCAGTGCAAAGGGCTTGCTTTCAATTTCTATTCCTTTTGAAAGCAGCAGCCCGTAGATATCTCTGGCAGAATGTCCCGTGGCCAGAATCACGCCCATCCCAGTGATTGTTTCTCCGTTATTTGTCCTCACGCCTGTCATCTTTCCACTGCTGATGATGAAATCCGAGACACGTGTATCGAAACGAATCTCGCCACCACAAGACAATATTCGCTCCCGAAGTTTCTGCACTACGCCCGGCAATTTATTGGTGCCGATGTGAGGGTGGGCGTCAAAAAGAATATCTTGTCTTGCCCCATGTGCGACAAGGATATCCAGGATTCGCTGGACATCTCCCCGTTTTTTGGACCTTGTATATAGCTTTCCGTCTGAATAAGTCCCTGCGCCTCCTTCTCCAAAACAATAGTTGGAATCCGGGTTTACGATGTGATCCTTATTGATGGCTGCAAGGTCGCGCCTCCGGCTTCGAACATCTTTACCTCTCTCAACCACAATGGGCTTTACACCAAGTTCGATCAAGCGGAGAGCCGCGAATAGTCCAGCCGGTCCGGCCCCCACAATAATAGCGGGCTCTGAATTACTGACGTCATCGTAGCTGAATTCTGTACCTGCGTGATGAGCGTCCTTGTCGGTCACTTCTGCCAATACCCGAACAACCACCTTCCGTCCTCTTGCATCGATCGACCGTTTGACTGGTCTTACGGCATAGTCATCTGAATTGGCACCGAGTTTTTGTCTCAGC
>DAORAG010000062.1:0-11057 GCA_035344095.1 Cyclobacteriaceae bacterium
CTGATACGAATCATCGGTTTCAACTGTTACTACTTTCGAGCCATCCGGTGAAATACTCGCTCCTGCATAGCGTGAAGTCTTAACCACAACTTTCTTTTTTCCACTAAGAGACTGGGTCTCGACTAAATCATAGCCCTTGATGATTGAGTACGACCGGGTCTGCCATCTGGGGTCAAAGCGATACTCATTCCATACCACCTTATCCGCTCCCACTGACAGCATACCTGCATCATTCACAAGTCCGGGTGTGTGCTCTCGTTCTTCTCCGCCATTTGTTAGCGTAACGAATTGAAATATATCTCCAATGCCTGACTTCAATACCAATACGCGACCATCACTTAAAGGCTGCGGATAGGAGTAGTCAGTATACGCATTGGAGGAGCGCGCATTTATTTTTTGGAAGTCAGTCAGCTGCAGCAAAGCCTGTTCCGTTTCCCATTTGGTTTTAATATCGTCAGCCATCTCATCATAAAGATCGGTGACGTGAAGGCCAGTCTCTTTCTTAATGGCATTCGAAAAGGTGAAAGGAATGAAGGGAACATTCCAGGCGCGTTTGGTGATGTCATGCCACACATCAGGATTGCCTGTCTTCTGACGCAAGTATGACACCATGTGATATCCCAATACATAGTGATTGGGAATATTGTGTTTGAATGATCTGAGGTACTGCTTATGATAGCCAAAGTTTCTTCCCTCCAAAAGATTGGTTCTCATCAGTAGATTGAATTCCGGGATTCTTCCTCTTCCACTTTGAGTGAATGCTGTCTCTATCGCAACTGCATCACCCTCCCAAAACCACTGAGGTACTGCCACGAACGCCATACTGGCCTGGGCCAATTGACCAAAAAGAAAATAAATCCCTTTGTTGAATCCAGTGATGCTGCTTTGAAACTGGGCCATGTGTCGATACTCGTGCGCAGACAATAAACTCAACCATTCATTCGTCCCGGAAAAGTTGTAATTCTGCGGAGGCATGGCATAATACTCTGACCGCCTGGGCGCGAGTGTCACAAAACCATTGGAAACAGACGACTGACTGTGAAGCAGTATAGAGATTTTCTTTGGAGCTGAGCCAATCGTTTTTGCTTCAGGCTCACGAATGTGTTCCAGCGTGTTGGCAACACGTTGTGCCTGTGTTTCGAAGCCGTCAGGATACAGAACCCGAAAATGATTGGTGTTGATCTGGAACCATTTCATGGAAGCGGGACTTGTTTCGGCAGTCACCGACTCCTGTGCCGACCCGCTCAGGGCAACCATCATCAAGAACAAAAAACCTGCCCACCCGCGGACCATGAAAGATTCAATTTGTACAAACCATGAAACTACATTAGTCCACCTAAATTGCACAGGCTTTTCAATAATTTTCTTGATCACTTAATCTGTGGTATGCCAAAAGGCAACTCGTTAAAAATATTAACTTTAGGAGTGTTTCGGTGGATCAAGAAAATGTACAATGAATATCGGGAGTACGTTCGTACTGACCTTATCATGTACGGTGTATGGATACTTCTGATTATCCTGTTCTTTATCTACACGATGATGGCCGATTAACTCTGGAAAATGATCTCCCTCACGTTGTCCCTTATCTTAACAGATAATTCATCTGTGGGCAGGTCATTGACATCAGTACCGAAAGGGTCTTCAATCTCTTCCGCAATCAACTCTACACTGAGCAACACATACGAGATGAGCACAACAATTGGAACAGTCATGTACTCGGCAATGGTAACAAATCCAAACGGCAGCGTGAGAATATAGATAAATATGAATTTCTTGATGTACATCGTGTAAGAATAAGGAATTGGCGTGTTCTTAATTCGCTCACAAGCTCCCAGGATATCTGAAAATTGTTTTAACTCCTTATCAAGCACATACAGTTGCTCGCCTGTTACCTTTTTAGACCGGTACAGATCATTGACACGTTCATACATCATTGATGATATCCTGTTTGGGATATGCTTAGCAGTTTTAATTCTATCGTTGAAAGTGTCGTCCGCTGCCTCTAACTCCTCCAGCTTGGTTCCCTTCCTCAAATGCTCTTTAGTAGAAAAAACAAAATTGGGAATCATGATAGAAAACCATTTCCGGTTCGATTCATCATTCTTGTCAAGAAATGCATTGAGTTTATGCGCCAGGTTTCTGGTGTTATTAACCATTAATCCCCAGTGTTTTCTACCCTCCCACCACCTGTCATAGGCAGAATTTGTGCGAAACACCAGAAAAAGACCGAGCACGATACCTACCAAGGAATGCATGGCTGTCGTACTGTGCAAGTCCTGTTCATGCCAGGCAAATACATCTAAAACAATATAACAGAACAGTGCTGAAAATATGCCCATAAATAAAATTACAGGCGTCAGCGTTTTCATCACATGCCTGCTATAGGAATGAAAGACTAATGTGAACCAACTTTTGGGGTTATAATCAATCATTTTAGATGCTTTGGGTTAATGCGCGAATAAAAATACTACTGCAGTGATTTCCAAAAGCAAAAGTGACACTTATTAAGGGGTATTTTATCAATCTTTTTATCAAATCTTTGTTCCTTATTAAGTTTATGGCATAAGATTCGCCTTATTTGAGTTTTAACAGTTGATAATCAAGATGGTGAAGGTGTTTTTCTCGGTTGGTCTTTTCTCTCTTTCAATGTGCGCGGGCGCACAAATTGACTACGTACTAACATTACAAGGCGATTCCATTGCCGGTAAAGTTACCTTGAACTCCACGAGCGTGGTCGATCGGGTGCAAATCAATACCGGAACAGGAAAGGTAAATCTCACCGCGATGCAGGTAAAGGAAGTAAATATCGGCAAAGAGATTTTCGAACCGGTACAGCTCGGTGATCGCATCAGGTTCATGAAACTCATTAAGTCAGGTTACATGAGCTTGTATGCATACAAGGTGGAGCGAGAGCCCGACTATGCGGGCAAACTGGTGCGCAAACTGGACGGATCATACCTTGACATACCGATACTGACATTTCGAGGTGCGCTCGTCAACTTCCTGAAGGAATGTTATGACGTTTCTGAAAAAGTAAAATCAAAGGAGTTGGGGCGAAATGAGTTGCCTTTGATCGTTGATATGTTCAACGATTGCATGAAGGACAAAACCGAATCAAGATTTAATGCAAGCAAAGCTGAAATCTCGCGAGACAACAAGCGCCTTTTCATAATGGAATTCATTCGGAAGATCGATGCAAGCGGTATCGAAAATAAAGGCGAAGTCACCCAGATCCTAAATGATATGCTTTCGAAAGTTGAAAGCAACCAAGTGGTGCCTCGTTATCAAATTGAAGCCTTAAAAGAATATTTAAAAGGAGAAAAAGACTGGCAGGATCCATTGGATCAACTGCTAAGCATGTTGTAGTCTAGTCGATTAGTTTTTTTACAAACGCCAGCGCTTTTTCCTGGTCTTGCCATAGCACAATCGCACCACAAACCGCAACAACAACAGCTAAGATAAAAAGATAGCCGCCATCTCCCTGTACTTCAATACCAAGCAGCGTGAGGTGCATCCCCATCGCCCCCACCATCAGACCTACGGCTATGAGGGCACCCATCCAGGCAATAGGGGTGATTAATAGCATCACTGACGCAATCAGCTCCATTACGCCTACACCGATCCTACCCCAAGGCTCCATCCCCACAGTAGAAAAGATGTAGACTGACTCCTCCGCTCCTGAGAATTTAAAGAACAAAGTCTGAAGTAGGATGAGGGCAGCCACAATGCGAGCGCCCCAATGAAGAACTTTTGATGTATGCATACTACAAAATAGCAAAAGTATTTCGCAGTCGAAATGTCTCCGGTCAGACCATCATCGTTATTTTTACAAAACCGCTTAACCAAACGACCAGGCTATGCAAAAGCTCGAAATGGATCCAAACATTGCAACCGCAAAGACACTTTCTACAGAGTTTTATTTGAGCAAAGCATACTATGAAGCTTCAAAGGAAAAGATTTTTGCAAAGACGTGGCAACTGGTAGGTGACAGGGAGCAGATCAAAGAAAATGGCTGGGTAACACCCGTCAATCTATTGGAGCACCTAATGAATGAGCCATTAATTCTTTCTCGTGATAAAAATGGAGATGTCCATTGTCTATCGAATGTGTGTACTCATCGTGGAAATTTGATGGTAGAGCAACCCTGCAAGCTCAATGATATTCGCTGCAAGTACCATGGCAGACGATTTCAGTTGGATGGAAAATTTATGTCCATGCCGGAGTTTAAAGAGGTGGAGAACTTTCCAACTGAGGATGATAACCTCTCCTCTCTCCCGTTGCATACATGGGGACAATGGATTTTCACTTCATTGAATCCTTTGGAGCCAGCTTCTGCATTTCTGGATTTCATGACAAACCGAATTGGCTGGATGGACTTTGAGAAGTTTCATTTCAGACCTGATTTATCCAAAGACTATCTTGTCACCTCCAGTTGGGCTTTATATTGTGAAAACTACCTCGAAGGGTTTCACATTCCGTTTGTACACGCTGGTCTTAATGCTGCTATCGATTACTCCAGCTACACCATTGAGCTAAGCAGGTATAGCTCTCTTCAGCTTGGAATCGCTAAGGAGGGTGAACTCACATTCGATTTGCCAAAGGAATCACCAGATTATGGTAAGAAGGTGGCAGGATATTATTTCTGGGTGTTCCCAAACCTAATGTTCAATTTTTATCCGTGGGGACTGTCCGTCAACATTGTTTCTCCCATGGATGTTGACAAATGCAAAGTGTCTTTTCGTTCTTATGTGTATGACGAGAGTAAACTAAGACAGGGCGCTGGATCAAACCTTCACAAAGTAGAAATGGAAGATGAAGACATCGTTCAGAATGTGCAGAAAGGTATAAGGTCAAGATTTTACAAGCATGGCCGCTATTCAGTGAAGCAGGAAAGAGGTACGCATCATTTCCACTGCCTCATCAGTGAATTTATGAACAAGCAATAACTATCTATCAATCCAGTTTTTAAAATCAGCCAGACGTTCGCGCGCAACTATAACGTCATTGTCGTCACTTGTTTTCAGCACAAGTTTCAAACGACTGTTAACATGACTGATCATATCGTTGATCGCCTCGACTCTTATGATATATTTCCTGTTGATTCTAAAATAGTGATCGGGATCAACCAGTCCTTCCACCTGATCCAGGGTGTAATCCAGAATGTGGTTCCTGCCATCAGTGGTTCTTCCAAATGTGATTTTGTCTGCGGAATAAAAGAACAGTATATCCGTAGTGTTGATAAATCTCAGGTGCTCTCCTACTTTGGTTACGAATCGCTCCTTATAATTCCTCGAAAACATCTGGACAGCATTGCCGATTCGCTCCAACAGTTGTTGTGAATCATTAGGCTGCCTCAGCGTTTCAAACTTTTGCATCGCATTCCTGAAGTCATCTTCATCAATCGGCTTTAACAGATAGTCAATACTGTTGACTTTAAATGCCTTCAATGCATACTCATCATACGCAGTTGTAAAAATAACAGGGGCGGAGACCTTAACCTGATCAAAGATTTCAAAGCTCAATCCATCCGCAAGCTGGATATCCATTAAAACCAAATCGGCCGTAGAATTAGTCTTAAACCAGCCTACGGCAGACTTCACGGAATCTATTGAACCCAGCACATTACCTCGAGGAACTACCTTCGTCACCAGCTCTTTGAGTCGCGCAGCTGCATGAGGTTCATCTTCTATGATCAATATCTTCATGACACAGTCGTTAAAATTGGTAGCGTGACGCGAAATGTCTGATCATCCTGCGTCACATTTATACCAAACGAACTCAAAAACTCATAACGTCTTTTAATATTCTCCAGACCCACTCCAGAAACATCGTGGGGATTCAGTCGCTTCTTCTGCAAACTATTTTCCACAATGAGTTTATCATCCTCACGTTTGATGGTAATAGTCAATGGCTGCTCTGTTGAGATGACGTTGTGTTTAATGGCATTCTCCAAAAGCATTTGAACGGCAAGTGGCGGTATGTTTCCCTCTGTATTCTCAACCTCCTTCCTGATTTGAAGATTTGTACCAAATCTTATCTGCTGGAGGAAAAGATAAGATTCCAGGAAGTTCAGCTCCTCACGAAGGGAAACCACTTCCCTGTCTCGGGTATCCAAAACATATCTATACACCTCCGACAATTGTTTGATGAATTTGGCTGCTTTGTCCTGATCCTGGTACACGAGGTTGGTCAGGACGTTCAAACTATTAAACAAAAAGTGAGGGTTTACCTGGTTTTTCAGGCTTTCGTAACGAGCCGTTACACTTTCTCTCTTCAGCGTTTCAGCATCTATAGCAGCTTGCTTCCAATTAATCAGAAAAGCACGCCCATGCATAAACAAAGAAATGATTATCGTAATGACTACAGCGAAGTATACCGTGATTCTTGAGTCGCGGAAGTCTACATCAAGCACCACCTGGTAAATCGCCATAAGCAGCACAACGATTCCGACTGTATATATTATCGTACTGAATGATAATATGATCAGACTCTTGACAGGGGCTTTAAACCAGTCTGTATAATTCTCCAGATAAGAACCCAAATAAGAATTACCTTTCCACAAAAGCACCCACATCAACGCTGTGAATGAGCCTATAACCCAAAGTTGCGTAAGGTTTTTACTATATCCCAGCACGAGTGTCATACAAAGACCCAGGACGATCAATGCCAACACATCGCGAATCTCGTTCCTTAAGTTAATGTGTTTTACTTTTGTCATACTCAACACCTGTCAATTTACAATGCACGTACTGCCCGGGCTTTATTTCGCTCTAACCTTGTCCAGATAAAAATCATTGGCACGCCTACCGCACTTGGCCATATCCACTGAACTGCATCAGGCAAAAAATAAAGGACCTGTGTCGAAAAGGCCGTAACGGAGGCAATAAATCCACCCATCATGTTACCCATGTGGGAATATAACCATTGCCTACTATCAACATGCGATCGAGTAAATGAACGCCACTGACTGCGAACAACCAGCAAACCTCCACTGCCAAAGCCGATGGCAAGTATATAAACTAAACTGCCGCTGCCCACGTGAATCAAGCCCCAGATCACAAATCCCAAGTTAAACAATCCGGAAATAGTCACAGCTGCCCAGTCATACCATTTAACACGCTGCTTTGGCTCAGCCGCCTTTTGGTACACGCTCCGATAGCCAACTACCACTGAGTAGTAGCTGAATATGGCAATCATAAAAAGGAACGGGACACTTTTATAAGCGGATAGTATTAAGGCTGAAATAAATATTATTGTCATGCACCAAAAGAAAATTTTGCCGGTGAGGCGATGAACGTAACCCCCTTTGAAAACTGCCAAAGCGATCGGAGCAACAATCAATGAGACAACACCAGCGATAATGTGCAAATAAGTAAGGGTAACGATCATCGGTAAAAAGTTAGGTGCCGCACACCTTCGAGTGCGGCACTTAGATAACTTACTTACATTGATTAACAACCATCATGGCATTGTAACGCCCCCACCTTGGTGCCAGTGGATTATTGGATTGGAAACTGTCAAACTTCTCCAATGCACCCTTGGCAGTTGCACAAGCCTTATCAATAGGAGACTTAAAAAATTGAGCAGTCCCTAGCTCCATCTGCGCCATCAGTGCCAATGCTCTAGGATTCTCGGGATTCATGCCTAATGCCTTCCCAAAGGTTTGCATTGCTAAGCCTGAATACTGCTGACCACGTGAAGCCGGATCAACCGTAACTTTCATCATGTAAATAAAACCTTCAAGTGCTACGATCTCAGATTCCTGTGAATTAATTGCAGAAGCTTTCTTTAAAACCTCCTGTGCCTTATCAAGCAGGCCATCCTTCTTGGTTGCATCTTGTTCGCGAACAGACATCATAACGTATCCAAAAGACGCGTAGTAAAATGGCTCCCATTTGTCTTTCTCCGCCCCACCAATTCTTTCGAAGGCATTCACAGCCTGCTGAAGGCCTTCTGGAGTCTCTGCGTCATAAACAGCTTCAATGTTTTTTAACATGGCTTGTTCATACTTGTCGCTGGCCCAACTGAATTGTGTCAACAGACTCATCGCTAAAATCAATACATAAGTTTTCATAATCATTTGTGTTTATAAGTTTGGTAATTGGTTAATGGATTTATTCTTAGAAAGTGTGATGAATACTCCGAGGAAGATGAACCGTGTTGCTGGTAACTTTATCGGTCGTTCCGCATACATTCCGTTACCATCAGGAGTGCTGCTGTACTCGTATCCAAATACATTGTCTCGACCCAACACATTGGTGATGGATGCGTGAATGATTAAAAATGGCTTAGGCAAATAAGAGATATTCATGCTCAGGTCTTGATAAGAAGGTGTTCTGCCATTATTGAACCCTTCCTTGTTGGGATTGTGATAAGTCCGTGGGCTGCTGAAAGAATAAGTCACACCTACTTGCGACTTAATTGCAGACACATACTTCTTACCAACAATTGAAAAATTATGAGTAGATGCAAATGATGGAGTCGAGGCTACAGGGTAGTCCAGGTAATCACGTTCTGTGTCCAGATAGGAATATGAAACCCAATAGTCAAGATTTTTAATAGTGGCATTGTCCCTCCAGAAAAATTCAAACCCTTTTGCATAGCCGTGTCCGGAATTCGTGAGATCGTTAGGGTTACTATTGACAAATTTTACAAGATCTGTATATCGTTTATAGTATAGCTCAGTGCGGAACGTTCTTTTGTCGTTCACCAATTGATAATTTAAGATGAAGTGTTCTGCAGTTTCTGGTTTTAGATTTGCCTCAGCTCTTACATAAATACTTTGGGGTGTTTGCCTAAAGCGGCCGTATGCGAATGAAAATTGACCTTGCTGAAATGGCTTATAAGCAACGGAGATTCTGGGATCGACAAAGGCTTCACCCAATCGTTGGCTGTACTCGCCTCGCATGCCTGTTCTTGCTACCAATTTTTTGCAGGCATACAATTCTGCCTCAACAAATCCAGACGTTATTGGATCCTGGTACTGCTGCACCTGGCGACCAAGCACACTGTCCAATCGACTTGCCTCATAATCAACCAAAATATGCTCCACACCAAATTTCAGCTCCATCCGATCTGAAACAGTATTTTCGAAAACGGTTTTGGCATGAAGTCCTTTTTCCAGTTCATCAAAAGGGCTACCATCGATAAGCAGGTCGTTGTGATTGTAGTTATAAGAAACACCACCGCGCGCAGACCACTTCTCATTTAGCGCCTCAAGGAAGGCTACATTTCCGTACCCATAGTTGTTGGTAAGGTCAAAGGAGAATTTTTTTGAAGGCTCGGCAATGTCGTGCTGAAACAGCGAGTAGTTGGTATGATTGAAATTACCGTAAAATTTTATAATGCCATTCTCACCAGTTTCCTGACGAAAGGCTGAACTGCCCTCAATAGCAACCGGAGGCTTAATCCAATCCATCCGCTGGTTGATCAACCCAAAGTAGGGTCTTATGTCGGTATACTGGATCTTTCCTGCTAGAGAAGCATGATCCCAAGCTTGGGTGTGGGCTACATCACCTCCTACCGATAGAATTCCGAAATCAGTCTGGTTGAGTTCTGACTTATCCTTTGAATTAAGAACCAGTGCTGATGATAGTGCCTGACCGTATTCGGCTGAGTAACCGCCTGTGCTGAAACTTGTGCCTTTAAACATGAATGGAAGGAACCTTCCTCGCGAAGGTGTGTTTGGCGCTGTTGGATTATACGCGTTTAGCACCATCATCCCATCGATAAACGTCCTGGTTTCGCTGCCATCACCACCACGCACAAACAACCTCCCGCTCTCTCCTACTTTTTGTGTTCCCGGTAACGTATTTAATGCCCCAGCAATATCAGCAGTGGCTCCAGCCGTTGAAGCAATATCTACAGCCTTAAGAATTGTTCTTCGTTTTTCCTCTCCAGCAGTGAACGATCCAGCAGAAATCACAACGGCATCAAGTTGATTGATTTCCTCTCTCAGAGTGATCGACAGCTGCAACTGCCTGCCCGCCAGTTCTACGCTTTGCGTGAAAGTTTTATACCCAACAAAAGACGCGGACAGGGTCTGTTGACCCTCCTCAGAAGTTTGAAAACTGAATTCGCCATTGATATCGCTGCTGGCGCCATCATATGTGCCGTCAATCGTGATGTTGGCACCGGGTATGGGCTCACCGACTTCGTCAAGTACTTTTCCCTTTACAAGTGTTTGCGCGGCCAATTCAAACCCTATGATTACACCCAATACAGTTAGAATGATTTTCATTTCCTGTCGATTACGCTGTAAAGATTAGGAGCCCGGAAGACCTCTAATAAAAACTGTAACCGAACTGTTGACTGGACTGGATGAACTGTAGCCAACCGCGATGGAGAAGATCCGATTTGGCCAAAAAGCTTATTTTTGGCCACCTAAACCAACTCTTATGCGAGCGCTGCTTACTATCCCACTCACGTTTTTCATCTCCATCTCCTGGTCTCAGTCATTGGAAAAACTCATTAAGGAAAAGGAGGTGTCAAGGATAATGAACACGCTGGCTTCAGATGATATGCGCGGAAGGTCAGCCTTGAGCCCAGCGGATATCGATAGGGCTGCTTCCTTCATTGAAAAGGAATTCCAGAAAGCAAAACTGAAGCCATTAGCAGGAATGACATCTTACCGTCAGCATTTTCAGCAAAAGAGTATTTTATTGGAAAAACTTGATGTTACCATCAGTGGTGTCTCTATTCCCGACTCTCTTCTGATTCTCGTATCTACAAAAGAATCCGTTGAGATGAATGCGACAACTGCTCTTGATAGCATCAGCGCGGCACAAAGCTTGTTTCCCTCAATCAGCGCCATGGAGCGAAAGCCAGGTAATAAGATTGTGTTTGTAGCCCCGGAGCAAAGTGAAAATTTCAAGGTGGCAAAGCGCTACCTGGGACGTGGCAAAATAGTCGGTGTTGATGATCAATCAGAAAGCTCAACAGTTTACATCCTTGGAAAACCTATCCGAGTAGAATCAGTTAAAGTGGATGCCAGGCAAAAGGGAGAGATACTCAACATGAGCAACGTAGTGGGTATGATCGAGGGGAAATCACTCAAG
>DAORAG010000063.1:0-10931 GCA_035344095.1 Cyclobacteriaceae bacterium
TACCTGTGATGAGGTTTCTTGTGATGATTCCTCTCGCCTTTCCATCCACCATCACCAGATCCAACATCTCGGTGCGATTATGCATCTCTACCTTGCCATTGGCAATCTGCCTGTTCAAGGCAGAGTAAGCACCCAACAGCAATTGTTGTCCGGTTTGACCGCGTGCATAAAAAGTGCGGGATACCTGCGCGCCACCAAAAGAGCGGTTGGCCAAAAGTCCACCATATTCTCTGGCGAACGGCACTCCCTGCGCTACACATTGGTCGATGATGTTGACGCTGACTTCCGCCAGGCGGTGGACATTACCTTCACGTGAACGATAGTCGCCTCCTTTAATAGTATCATAGAACAAGCGATACACGCTGTCGCCATCGTTCTGATAATTTTTTGCTGCATTGATACCGCCCTGAGCGGCAATACTGTGTGCTCTTCGCGGGCTGTCCTGAAAGCAGAATGCCTTGATGTTATAGCCAAGTTCAGCTAGAGACGCAGCGGCAGAAGCGCCTGCCAGACCAGTGCCTACCACAATGATATCATACTTCCTTTTGTTGGCAGGGTTTACCAGCTTCAAATTGAATTTGTGCTTGGTCCACTTTTCGCCTAAAGGTCCTTCCGGAATTTTTGATTCTAACTTCATAATTATGGAATGGCTATTAATTCAAAAACATCATTATTGGAATAAGGGCAAACAGAGCAGGAACAATTATTGCAAATGCCCGTCCCACGAAATTGATAACAGGATTATACTTCACATGGTTTAGGCCAAGTGTCTGAAAAGCGCTTGAAAATCCGTGCCACAGGTGAAATGCGACTGCAGCCATGCAAAATACATAGAGTGCTACATACCAGGCCTTGTCAAACCAGATGCTCACAATGCTGGCAAGGTCGCGGACCTGTTTGCCATCATAATCCACCGTGGGCACTGAACCAAAGTGCATCTGCGCCCAGAAGTCTTTTAAGTGTATGGTGATAAACACCAGGACGATCGTACCCAGGATGCCCATGTTGCGGGAAGTCCAGTGGGAGGATTTGTTGGTGACAGCATATGAACTGCCGCGTGCATCCCTGTTTTTGCGGCTGAGCAGGATGGCCCAGATCACGTGGATGAGTATAAGTGCGAAATTGACCTTAGATATAGTCTGAATCAGCGGATTGGTGCTCATGAACTCCGCATAGATATTAAAAGACTTCCCCCCGTCATCCTTCAGCAATTGCAGGTTACCTGCCAGGTGAACGGCCAGAAATGTAATCAGAAACAGGCCGGTAAGGGCCATCAACAGTTTTCTTCCAAGTGTACTTGTGAAGAGGTTAGTTAACCATTTCATCCGCTTATAATTGTTTTATGGTGGTCAGATGGAATCGCAAGATCAAACATAGTCCCAAAAGGGGTCTGTTCAGAGGCGATTTCATGTAGTAATTGAATTCGAAGAAAAGTAGGTTGACAGTTGGGCGACATCATCATTTGATCATTCGCAGTCGCTACCATGTATGTCATCAACTTAGGTTTAGTCAGAGCCTTTACCGGGTTATTCCTGTTAAAGAATTCCTCAAACAAAGCAGGCTTTGGGGTTATTTTGAAACGAATCAAAAATACTCCCCAAAGCCTTACTAAACAATTTGATTATGATTTTTAGAATGTTTCGAAAGAAGGACCAGAGCGATTAGAACATTTGAAACAATAAAATCACAAGAGATAGCACAGCAAGCATCATAAACAAGAACCACTCGCGCTTGATAAACTCTTTGAAATTTCTAAACCAGTCCATAACGTATTTTGTTGTTAAAACACCGGTGATAGCTCAAACCCTATTCCATAGCTTAAAAAAGGGCCAAAAAGCGGGTTTTTATCCCATGACTGTCCTTTTAATGGAAAATATTCCCAATATGGGATGGAGTAGAGTGGATTGTCAGCGCCAGCGCTAAACTGTATTTTTACATTTTAGCAACCACTAACTGCTACTGATGTACTTAATCTTCGATACGGAGACCACGGGTATTCCGCACAATAAGACTGCGCCCTTAACTGACCTTGAGAACTGGCCACGGCTGGTTCAACTCGCCTGGCAACTGCACGATAACCGGGGTAAACTCATCTCACAGCATAATTATCTCATCAAACCGGAAGGGTTTGACATTCCCTTCAAAGCTGAACAAATCCACGGTATCTCTACCAAGCGTGCAACCGAGGAAGGTATTCCGCTCCAGCAAGCCATAGATGCTTTTAAAAAGGATATGGAATCCACCCGCTTGCTGGTTGGACACAATATTGAATTTGATATCAACATCATCGGTGCAGAGTTTATCCGGCTTTCCTATGAACCCGATCAATTCCTGGCCATTGACAGATTGGACACCGGCATTGTATCGACAGAGTTTTGTCAGTTGCAAGGCGGGATTGGAGGTAAACTCAAGATGCCTCGCCTATCGGAACTCCACGAGAAACTCTTTGGTGAAGGATTCAATGATGCCCACGATGCCTCCTACGATGTGGATGCCACGGCAAGGTCATTCTTTGGACTGATCAAGCAACGGGTGACAAAACCCTTTGACGACACATTGGTTGAAGACATTGAATACGAGCAGCCTAATCTTGAAGCAGGCAACTCCACCAAAAGGGAAAAAGTAAAGGGAGCCGACTACAATCAAAATATTTCTGAAGAGAAGCTAACCGACTGGCCCTTTAGTCACCTCCACACGCACTCACAGTTCTCGGTGCTTCAAGCCACACCCCCTGTTAAAGACATTGTCACGCTGGCGAAAAATAATGGCATGCCCGCTGTGGCACTGACTGACCTGGGCAACATGTATGGTGCTTTTAAGTTTGTAACAGAAGCGCTGAAGCACGAGATCAAACCCATAGTAGGCTGTGAATTTTTTATTGCAGAGGAAAGAACCAAACTAAAGTTCACCAAGGACAACCCTGATAAGCGCTATACGCAAGTGCTGCTGGCGAAGAACAAGAAAGGGTACCTCAACCTTGCCAGGCTGAGTTCTCTTGGCTTTACCGAAGGTCTTTATGGCATCTATCCGAGAATTGACAAACAGCTTGTTGAGAAGCATCACGAAGGGTTGATTGCAACCACCGGAGGGCTGGCGAGTGAAATTCCCCACCTGATCCTCAGCGTGGGTGAACGCCAGGCTGAGGAAGCCTTTCAATGGTGGCATGGTGTTTTTAAAGAGGACTTTTATGTGGAACTCAACCGCCACGGAATTCCCGAGGAGGAGCGCGTTAACGAAACGCTGTTAAAGTTTTGCAAAAAGTATGGTGTAAAATATTTCGCGGCCAACGAGTGCTACTATCTCGGCAAGGAAGAGTCGAATGCGCACGATGTACTGCTGTGTATAAAAGAAGGAGAATTCAAGTCAACACCCATAGGTTCAGGGCGTGGTTATCGATATGGCCTGCCTAACGATGAATTCTACTTTAAGAATCAGCAGGAAATGAAATCACTATTTCATGACCTTCCTGAGGCCATCGAAACCATCAACGAGATTGTAGAGAAGGTGGAGGCCTATGACCTGCGTCAAAATGTGCTGCTTCCGATCTACCGCATTCCTCCGGAATTTAAAACAGAAGACGAGTACCTCAGGCATCTCACCTACGAAGGTGCGAAGGTGCGCTATCCGGAAATCACAGCCGAAATCAGAGAACGACTCGACTTTGAATTGGAGACGATCAAAAAAACAGGATACCCCGGCTATTTTTTGATTGTACAGGATTTCACACGCAAAGCCAGAGAGATGGGCGTGTCGGTTGGGCCGGGACGTGGATCAGCAGCGGGATCCGCAGTGGCGTATTGCATCGGCATCACCAATGTCGATCCTATCGCCTACGATCTGCTGTTTGAGCGTTTCCTCAACCCCGACAGGATATCATTGCCCGATATTGATATTGACTTCGATGACGAAGGGCGCGACAAGGTATTGCAGTATGTAATTGAAAAGTACGGTAAGAGCCAGGTAGCCCAGATTATCACCTATGGCACGATGGCAGCGAAATCATCCATTCGCGATTGTGCCCGAGTGATGGAGTTGCCACTGGCTGAAGCCAACAACCTGGCAAAGCTGGTACCGGAGAGACCAGGCACTTCCCTTGAGAAAGCGTTCGAGGAAGTAAAGGAGTTGAATGACATCAGGAAAGGAAACGACCTGAAAGCACAGGTGCTGAAGCAAGCCATCATCTTAGAAGGCTCGCTGAGGAACACCGGCACACATGCCTGTGGTGTAATCATCACGCCTGACGAACTCACCTCTCTTGTTCCTGTTGCCACCGCCCGCGACTCCGACATGCTGGTGACACAGTTCGACAACAGCGTAGTAGAAAGTGCCGGTATGCTGAAGATGGACTTTCTCGGCCTTACCACGCTCACCATCATCAAGACTGCGCTTAAGAATATCAAGAAGAAACACAACATCGACATCGATATCGATGCCATTCCCCTTGATGATCAGAAGACATTTCAACTGTATCAGCGCGGGGAAACCACGGGCACATTCCAGTTTGAATCGGAGGGTATGCAGAATTACCTCAAAGGACTGAAGCCCGACAAGCTGGAGGACCTCATTGCCATGAACGCCTTGTACAGACCGGGGCCAATGGAATACATTCCCAACTTCATTGCAAGAAAGCACGGCAGGGAACCGATCAGGTACGATCTGCCAGAAATGGAAGAGTACCTGAAAGACACCTATGGCATTACCGTGTACCAGGAGCAGGTGATGTTGCTGTCTCAGAAGCTGGCCAACTTTTCGAAGGGTGACGCGGACGTGCTGCGTAAGGCGATGGGTAAGAAACAGAAGGACGTTCTCGACAAGATGAAAGATCGTTTCATCGATGGATGTAAATCGAACGGACATGACGAGCGGGTGGCGGAGAAGATCTGGAAAGACTGGGAAGCATTTGCACAATACGCCTTTAACAAATCACACTCTACCTGTTATTCGCTTGTCGCTTATCAAACCGCTTACCTGAAGGCCAACTATCCTGCTGAGTACATGGCAGCAGTACTTACCCATTCGCAAAGCAACCTTGATAAAGTGACCTTCTTCATTGAAGAGTGTCGCAAACAAAATATTGAAGTACTCGGACCACACGTGAACGAATCCGGAGTTTTCTTTGAAGTGAACGACAAAGGAGAAATCCGCTTCGGATTAGGGGCGATAAAAGGTGCAGGCGAGGCCGCAGTTGAGTCCATCATCCAGGAGCGTGAAGAACATGGGCCGTTCAAGGATATTTTTGATTTCGCCAAGCGTGTTAATCAGCGTGCGGTAAACAAAAAGACAATTGAGTGCCTGGCTTTGTCCGGAGCCTTCGACTGCTTCCCTGATTTTCATCGCAGACAGTATGTGTATGCAAAAGAGGGCGATATCACACTTACGGAAAAGCTGACACGCTATGCCAACAAGATGCAGCAGGAAATGCAAAGCGCGCAGGTGAGTTTGTTTGGCGGTAGCACGGGCACAGAGATGCCATTACCCAAAGTAGACCCGATCGAACCATTCAGCGAAATAGAGAAGCTTCACTTCGAAAAAGAGGTGGTGGGTGTTTATATATCAGGCCATCCACTTGACAATTTCAGATTTGAACTGGATGCATTTTGTAATACGCCCTTGAGTCAGCTCTCCGAACTGGAAGGAAACGAAGGGAGAGAAACAAAACTGGGTGGTATTGTGGCGTCTGTAGAACATCGGCTGACCAAAACAGGAAAACCGTTTGGCAAACTTGTGCTTGAGGACTATTCGGGGCGCTTCGAAATCATGCTGTGGAGTGAAGACTACCTCAAATTCAAATCCTTCCTGATGCCGGGGCTCTTCTTGTTTGTGGAGGGAATGATTGTGAAGCGAACCTGGGGAGATCAGAGCCTGGAGTTCAGAATAAAGAACATTGATCTGTTGAACGAATTGGGGCTGAAAAGGACCAAGGGGCTCCAACTCAAAATTGACACCCAGGCGATCAACCCCAGCCTGATTGCCAAAATTGAAGACTTGTGCACAGAATTTTCAGGTAACTGCCCGCTTTACCTGAAAATCAAGGATGAGAGCGAAAGCATCAATTTGGAAATGATGTCCAGAAAGTACCGGGTAAAGCCCGTGAATGACATGGTTAAAAAGATCAAGCGGATACCGGACCTGGAAGTGGAGGTAGTGTATTGATATGTCGGCTTTTTGACTATTTCCCAGTCGCGAAATCTCTCTGGAACAAATTCAGTTATATTTGTGTTGGCTATTTGAACATACAAAAACTCAACTTTATAACATATACCAAAATGGGTAAGACATTAGAACTCAACGACTCAAACTTTGAAGAAACCATCAAAGGAGATAAACCAGTACTTGTAGATTTCTGGGCAGAATGGTGTGGACCATGTAAAATGATTGGTCCTGTGGTGGAGGAGTTGGCCGGAGATTATGAAGGAAAGGCCGTGGTAGCCAAATTGAACGTAGATGAAAACCCAGAGGTAGCGGGCAAATATGGCATTCGCTCTATTCCCACGCTGCTTGTATTCAAGGGCGGTGAGATCGTAGATAAGCAAGTAGGCGCGGTACCCAAGTCGGTACTGGCACAGAAGCTGGCCGCACAGGTCGCATAAGAAATAAACAACTGAAGTGAAGGGCCGCTCCTGTTGGGAAGCGGCCTTTTCTATTTATACGCTTTCAGTCGCTCCACCATTTCGAGCACAGCGGGGCAAACGAGAGTGTTTTTATAGGTAAGGTCCATGATCTGTACCATCTTTTTCCGATCGGTGTGTGGGTATTCACGACAGGCTTTAGGCCGACTTTCATAGATGCTGCAATAATTGTCGGCATCCAAGAAAGGACAAGGTGATGACTTCAACACATGATCACCGTCATCGTCTACCCGAAGGTATTGTTCCACAAAGGCACCGGGCTTGAGTTTGAGAAATCGCGCTGCGCGCTCAATGTCGGTCTGATAAAAAATCGGGCTGGTGGTTTTGCAGCAGTTGGCGCACTCAAGGCAATTCAATTCTGCGAATACTTCCTCATGCACAGCATGAAATGCATCGTCTACCTTGCGGGCATCTTTCGTTTTAAGCCCCTGTAAAAATTTTTTATTGCCAGCCGACCGACCTCTTGACAATTCCCTGAATTTTTCAAGATCGATGTTCACGTTTAGCTGCCGATTACATCGAGTACGATTTTCCAGTTGGTATCCGGCTCCCGTTTCCACACACGCAGGTAATTGGCCTTTTCCATATTACCATCTCTGCTTTCAATTTTTACACGTCCATAGGTATATCCCAGATCTCCGGATTCCGAGACATCGGCATCAATAGGTTCAAAATAAAACTGTCGGTCCTCCTGAATATTTTCGATCACTTTCCAGGAGGTGTATGGCCAACTTCCCGAGCGATGTATTCGACACTCTCGCGAAAAGTACTCAGGAAGAAATGAGTTACCGGTTTCATTGAGCCACTGCGTGTACGACTGCTCTATGAAAATCAAACCTTCTTTGGTCGATTGCAATGGCTTCTTTCCCTTGCTTGAAGATTTTCTGACAGTTCTAAGCGTATGATTGTCTTCCTCGGGCGATTCGAAGTTGATTCCCAGGTCAGCAACTACCTTCCATGTGCCGCTACCATTTTTCTTCCAAACGGTGGAATAATAACCGAATGCAAACGGATCGCTGTTTTTGTCTTTGCTCATCTGATAGGGGCCCGTGGTGTATCCCATATCCTCCGCCAAAGAAATGTCTGCAAAAACAGGCCACCAAAACAAAGTGCCATTACCAGGTGATCTTTTTCTCCAGGCATCGACTCCGTTCACAGGTTCCCCGTTGGAGAAGATAACTCCATCGGCAGCGAGGTGTTCAAGAAATGCCTCTTTGGTACTTTTATCCCGCGACATCTGGGCGAAACCCATTTCAGCGTCTACCACCTCCTGAACCGGACCCGACAATTTCTGTGCTGCAACTTTGAAAGAACCAAAAAAGACACCAACACCCAACACGCACACGCCTGCAAAAAATCTAATCATTCCTAACCCAAATTAACGCGAAAATTTAGAATAATAAGCCTCCCTCGAAAATCCCTTATATGGAAGGATTTTTACAAATGGCAGTGTCAACTGTTTATCGGAAATATTGGATTGTATAGGTACAATCATGAGGCTTCAACAGCTTTATTATGTGAAATGAGAAATCCAAAACCTTGCCAGATACCTTGCTGCCGAACAACAATTTGCACTTGTAGCTGCATTACTATCGGCTGGCGAGTTGTATTGTTACATGTTTATGAAAAATTGTAACTGCAATGGTCGCAATATCCCGAAGAATGGGTCACAGGTATTGCTAATCATCTAACCCCAGCCTCTGGTATTTCGAACCCGATACCGGTTAACTGCTGCCGGGTCATCTTGATCATATTGACATTCAGAGTGACAGGCGTCAGCGGTTGATCGGTTGAGTCGCGCTCCAGATTGACGATTGTGTCCACCACTTCCATGCCCTTTATTACTTTTCCAAAAACGGTGTAATCACCATCTAATCTATGGACGCCCTCCTTGTTCTGCACGATATAGAATTGACATCGAGCTGAGCGCTTCTCCGGGTTGCCATCACGGCCTGCGCCCAAGGCACCGTAGTCATGACGTAGTGCTGGATCAAACTCAGGCTCAAGCAGGTACTCCGGATCGTTAAACCCCTCTGGTGTATCAGGACATCCTCCTTGCGCAACAAAATTTGGAATCACTCTATTGAAAGTTAGTGAATCCCAATAGCCAGCATTTGCAAGTTCAATGAAACTCTCACGATGACGAGGTGTGCTCTCGTAAAGCCATAATAATATCTCCCCTTGCGGAGTTATTATTTGTCCGATTTCAAAAGAATCCTTGCCAGCCGGTTTGCATGTAGCTAAAAGTCCAAGAATTGCGAAAAGCGTTATCGATCTCATATCAAAGAAGTTGGTGCGCACATCAATAAAGGTATGCAAAAAGGAAAAATACCGTTCAACAAAACAACGGCCGATCGGGGCTAATAAGCGTCTAATTTAGTCGTCCATTACAGCATTTTAACTACTATTCACAGCTATGAAATGGCCAGGTAAATTCTTCTCACTAACCGACATGAGTATCTGGCCATTACATGACCGTAAACAAAAATCATAAACACATGAAAAGACTTATACTATTATTTTCTGTTCATCTCCTTGTGCTATCATCGTTCGCTCAGGAGCGACATCTCCCAGCTGACACCGCGGTAACCACCACACACGAAGTTACGGTGAGGGGCAAACGATTCCCTTATACAGCAACTACGGGCACACAACCCGTTTGGAATGCCAAAGGAAAAGTGATCGCTTCACTTTATTATACTTATTATGAAAGAAGTGACATTAAAGACAGGGCCTCACGTCCACTCCTGATTTCATTCAATGGAGGCCCGGGTTCAGCATCGGTATGGATGCACGTAGCCTACACCGGTCCCCGCGTATTGCAAATCGATCCAGAAGGATATCCGATACAGCCCTACGGAGTAAAGGAAAATCCAAACTCTGTACTGGATGTAGCTGACATTGTTTATGTGAATCCGGTAAACACCGGCTACTCGCGCGTTTTGGACAACGATGAACCAAGAGAAACATTCTTTGGTGTGAATGCAGACATTAAATACCTGGCAGAGTGGCTGAACACTTTCGTAACAAGAAAAAACCGCTGGCAATCTCCAAAGTATCTGATTGGCGAAAGTTATGGAACAACGCGCGTATCGGGTCTTGCACTTGAATTGCAGAATGCACAATGGATGTACTTGAATGGAGTGATCCTTGTTTCTCCTACCGACCTCGGCATAGAGAGGGATGGTGCCGTTGATGCAGCCAACCGACTCCCCTACTTTGCCGCTGCGGCCTGGTTTCACAAAATGCTGCCAGGCGACCTTCAGCAGAAGGACTTGACCGCCATGCTACCGGAAGCAGAGCAATACGCGATCAATGAGCTGATCCCTGCGCTGGCCATGGGTGGATTTCTTGACGAGGCGAAGAAGAAAGAAGTTGCCGGCAAAATGGCAAGGTATTCCGGCCTGTCTGAAAAGTTTATTCTTCAAAACAATCTTGATGTTTCAATGAATGCATTCTGGAAAGAATTGCTCCGCGAAAAGGGATATACCATCGGGCGACTTGACTCCAGGTACCTTGGTATCGACAAGATGGACGCAGGTGAGAGATCAGATTACAATGCTGAAATCACCTCCTGGTTGCATTCATTTACTCCTGCAATCAACTACTACCTGAGAGAACACTTGAAATTCAAGACAGACATCAAATACAATATGTTCGGTCCGGTTCATCCATGGGATAGAACCAACGACCACACCGGTGACAACCTGAGACAGGCGATGGCGCAGAACCCTTACCTGAATGTGATGATTCAATCGGGATACTATGATGGAGCGTGTACCTATTTTGATGCGAAGTATTCGATGTGGCAAATGGACCCTAGCGGAAAAATGAAGGATCGCTTTAGCTGGAAAGGTTATAGAAGTGGGCATATGATGTATCTGAGAAATGAAGACCTTATCAAGGCAAACGATGATGTCCGGGAGTTTATTCAAAAAACAACAACCAACGGAAAGCCAGCAAAATATTAAGACAATTTGGTTGTAAAGAACCGATCGGCAGGTGCAACACACCTGCCGATTTTTTTAACTTTAAGATTATGAGAACTATCTATTCCCTCCTACCAGTGATTTCTCTTGTGGTTTTCACAAGTTGTCAATCGAAGACTAAGCTGGAATTACTGAAAGAATCTGTCAACAATGAGCTATCCAAGGTCGAAGGCACTTTTGGTATTGCCTTCAAAAACCTGGAGAACGGTGAACAACTCCTGATCAATGAAAAGGAAACATTTCACGCAGCAAGTACGATGAAGACTCCTGTTCTCATTGAAGTGTACAAGCAGGCTGCTGAAGGTAAGTTTGC
>DAORAG010000064.1:0-10902 GCA_035344095.1 Cyclobacteriaceae bacterium
CGTGTTTGGGAGCAGTCTGTTTGTCAAAATAGTTTTGCATTATCTGACACGGCACTGGAAGCAGCGATCATCAACATTATCATTGACTTCGCTTTTCTGAAAACCTACACCTGGTTTTTTATTGTTTTAATCTTTCTGTCGGCATCCGGGCAACAAAAGTATTTTACCTACGCGCTGGTATACCTTGCTCTACTGGCCGGGCTAATGGATGTGGTTGAAAATATTGCCATGTTGGTTTTTATCGCTGACCCTTCCGACTTTACTTATGGATTCGCAGTGCCCGCTGCGATTAAGTTTGGATTGATATTGATTGTTATCCTGTTGGTGATCATTCGATCTATCCTGCGATTGGTTCGATCTTTTTCTAGTCGGCCTTCTTCTTAGCAACCTGAAGCATCGGTATTTTTTCTCCTTTCTGACAACAGTTGACAAAAATCCGGAGTCGTTTTAGTCGTGTTTCTTCCCGCTTGGCGCTAATCACCCACCATATGGATGCCTTTTTATAGGAAGCTGCGAAACTTTGATAAAAAGCCCATGCCTTTTTGTTGGCTTTGATTTTATCCAGATACTTCTTGTCAAGTACTACCTCTTTTTGCTCGAATGAAGCACGCGCAGTGTTCTTTTTGTCCATCTTTTTGAATGCGGCCTCTCCAGCAGGTTGAATGAGATTTAGTTTCTTGAGTTGCTTGTATCGTTTGATGTTGACTAGGCTCCAGTGGCTTTTTTCCTTTCTTGGTGTGAATCGGATGGTGTAACTCTCATCATCGATTGACCTACGGATGCCATCAATCCAACCAAAGCATAAAGCCTGATCTACAGACTCAGGCCATGTAATGCTGGGTTTGCCGCTTTGTTTTTTATAATACCCTACTAATAGTTCATTTTCTTTTTCGTGATTTTTCTCTAACCACTTCCTGAACTGATCAGGTGAAGGAAAAAATTTTGGCGAAGACATTAGTTCAAATCTAAAGTTTGAAAAATAAAAAACCCCGCGAGTGCGGGGTTTTTGTTGGTTATCATTTTATCTACCTGGTTGCGCCAAGATAAATGGAGTTGAATATCAATTTATATGTGTTTCTGGCCTGACCGCGAAATTGAGGTCTGAAACCAAACAGAATCACATTTCCTTTTCCATGCCCCACATTCATCATCGCTCCTTTATTCTTGATATACTTATCGGCATTCAGTCCCCAGCCACTCATCAAGAGATCCTTAGAAGCATAAGTCGTGATGGGCGTGACGTCAGGGCGTGGAGCAGGTTTCATTACCTCGTTTCCCCCTTCGGCTTTCCTGGAAGGCACGATTGTTTCAAAAGCACGGCTTCTTGAAAATGACGCAGCGGCTTCAGATTGCATTCCGAATGCCAATGGATTGTTGGTATTTACATTCATTCGCACAATTGAACCCGGGATGAAAAACGTACTTGACGAAAGGCCTCGGGTAACATTTTCAACTGGCAAGCCAAACCCATCAATAGCGAGATCACAAGCCTGATCGAAAGTCAGCAGGGTGCCACCATTTTGTACATAGTTGTTAAGCGCAATAGTACCTTCGAGGCCAATTCCACCCACATAGGGTTCTGGCATTGTTCCCGGTCTGTGCCCGATCAAAATTTCTTCAGGAGATTGAGATGGAATGATGATGGCCGTGTATATGCTCAAATCTTTTGTTTTGATGTCTGTGTTGTGTAATGTGTCCAGATCAAACTCAAATTGCTCCAGCACCCAACGTGTCCAGCCTTCATCAATATTGGCGTCCCAGGATTTGTATAGTCCCAGTTTAATTTTCTTCATCGCCTTTGTGTTGGCAGGCTTCGCGCTGATGCCAGTAAAGGATACGCCCAATTCTTTCGACATATTGTTAATCGCACTTTGGGTATTGCCTCCTTTTTCGATCACGAAAGTTCCGGCTCCAAATGATGCTTTTCCATCGGTGAAAGTCGTCTGAGCGATCGAAATTTTCTCCCCAGCTTTTAATAATCTGTTGACAACTGTTGCTGAGAGGTTCTCACGGTTGTCAAGCGCATAGCCGAAGCCAGCTGAACCTGACACCGAACCAGCTGTGGGCTTGATTTCAGATTGTATCTTTCTTGTTTTGGCAGTGAAAGAATTCGTTATTCGATCCACTTTCACACCAAATGACATTGGGAGCGTCCATCCTGTGAGATCATAGGGTGCTATGGGAGGACCACCTGGATAAAGATAGAGATCAGGATAATCTTGCTTTTCCATTAGATCAGACAAATAAGGTCTGAATGGCTGCGATCCATACATAACGTAAGTGCCGGCATCGTATTCGGTATCACCAATTTTAAATTTGCTGGTAGCTTCTTCCACTTCAATTCCCCCTCTCATTAATACATTTACAAGGTTGACGGCTTCGGTCTTATCCCACTGTGACTTGGGTATCACGTAAGCGAATGCTCCATTCGTATCTTCGATGGCATCACGCCCCATTGAGTAGATGTTGTAAAGCAATTCATCTCGTTTCTCTGCCGCCAAATCAAGCACAGCCATTGAAGCCTCCAACATGTAGTCAACCGCATCGCGGAAGTGTGACTCTCCACCCTTCCATGGATAGGGATAAAATATTTCGGTGCCATCCGTTTTTTTCGATGCGCCATCTCTGGCAGATGCATTGCCAATTATTTTTGGAATCGAGTCAGGTGGATAGAAGCGAGGGGTGGGGGAGGTATGAGCCGTCTCTGTAAGAATACCGATCATGTTGTGATAGTAAGGAGCCGTTCGCATTCCACCGTTCCACCACATTTCAAAAGTTGTCATAGAGACAGCGCCTGGCATTTTTTTCATTGCAAAGCGATTGCCCATCGCTGTACCGACCAGGTTCACGCCAGTGGTTACACCAGGATGTATTTTAGAGTTCACCGGGCTTCTGAATGGCGGAATGAAAATTCTAGCCCATGCCGGTGATGATTGATGATGGTTGTGAATGATTTGAGGATACCATTGATTGTATAGTACATTCATCACAGCTTTGGTCTCAGGCATGTTGCCCATGAACCAATCTCGATTGTTATCGTGGCCTACATATTCCTGGTAAAGGATGGGTGGCCCTGATGTTTCGTAAATGGTTCCCAGGTTCTTGCGGTACCACGCACCTTCGATGTCAAGTCCGTCAGGATTGATCACTGGCACAACCAATGTTATTACATTATCACGAATCTTTTTCATTTCATCCGACTCCTCGGCAGCTATGCGATACAATAGTTCGGGAGTCATCTGGGCATGGGCTTTCTCAGAGGCGTGCATACCACCATCAAACCAGATGATAGCCTTTCCGTCTTTTGCCAATTGCTGTGCTTCTTTTTCGCTTATCCTGGCCCTTGCAAGTTTTTCACTGATATCTCTCCATTTGTCGAGAGACTTCATATTCTCTTCGCTGGAGATGAAAATTAACTTCATAGGTCTTCCGCGTACTGACTTACCAATCTCAGTTACTTTCACGCGGTCAGTTGCCGCATCTAATTTTTCATAGTAGGAAAGCATTTGATCATAGGTCGCCATTTTATAGTCAGCCCCCGGCTCGAAGCCGAACGTTTCTGATGGTTTTGGAATTTGCCCAATGGCCTGAGTGCAAATCAGCACAAGCATAGCGATCCAGTAGGTTAGCTTCACTTTCATCTCGTTTTGTGATTTGAGGTTTATGTTCAGTTTTCGGGATTTGATTCATCCCTGATTTCGAAATATAGATAATGTGCATTCCCGAACTCGGGAAAATTTGATAACCAGATTATTTGATGGCTGAGTGGAGAAAACGAGCGTTGACGCTTATTTCTTAAGTACAGCCACACATTCTATTTCAACTCTTGCATTAAGTGCAAGCCCGTTTGTCGCAAAGGCACTGCGTGCGGGTTTGTCTCCTGGAAAGTACTTAACATACTCTTTGTTAAATTCTCCCCATTCATTTATGTCGGCAAGCATGACCGTACACTTAACTACGTTTTCCATCGATGAGCCATTCTTCTCGAGAACTTGTTTGATATTGTCGAGCGCCTGCTTTGCTTCCTCCCTTATTCCACCCTCCACAAGTTTCATCGGGTTATCGGCAGAGCTTCCTACCTGACCAGACAAATACATCATGTTCCCCACGATTACCACCTCAGAAAAAGGTAGTCCGGCTTTTTTGAACTCCTCTGACGCGATATAAGAAACTTTTGCAGATTCGGGTGGAGTGCAAGCTGAGAGAATTACTACGAAGACAATTAGCCAAATGGATGATTTCATATTCATTGCTTTTTAGGTTTTGATTTGGATGACTTTTTAGAGGAGACCAGGTCATAGGAAATGGTCAGCAGCGTTTTTACAATTTCACCTTTTGCTTTGGTGAGATCGACTATCGTCCATCCTTGTTTTCCCCAGGTACCATTAACCGGATAGATAACGTCTGGGTGATGTTGGCAGAATAGTGACTGATCCTCTTCTGTGAGTTTGAAAACCCCTTTTTTCTTGCTGATGTCCAGCGTAGCAAGGATTTTTTTATTTATCCGAAACGATGTCTTTTCGAAATGAGGTTGCTCCACCACACCAGGTAAAGACAATGCAAACTTTCGGAATGACGCAATTGAGATCATTTGCAAAAATCTAAGGCGGTGTTGTAAAGTATTCTGGAAAGCTCAACCACGGAATCCAACTCAACCCATTCTATTGGCTGATGGATGCCACCACCGCGTGGACCGATAATTACCGTTTCAATTCCAGCCTCCCCGAATAGCCCAGAGTCCTCCCACCATGTATGCCCGATAAAATCATTGATAGAATTTTTAGGCATTTGACGTTGTAGCGATTTAACAATTGGCGCGTCTGTTTTGACTTCGTAAGGATTTCTCCAAATTAAATTCTTTAGGGATGCACTGAACTTAGTGTCCTCATTCGAAAGTTGATCGAGAATTCCCTGTAGTTCTGTATAAACATCGTTTTTAGATTCTCCGGGAATCGTTCTACGCTCCACATTTATTTTACATTCCCCAGCATAAATGAAAAGACTTTGGCCTCCTTGGATAATTGGAACGTGAAGAGAGGCTTCACCACACAGCGGATTTGTTTTAGTTCTTGAAAGCGCTATTGACAATTTATCAAGAGCGTGAAGCACTCTTCCCATCATCATATTGGCATCAACACCTTCTCGATGTAATCCGCCATGGGCTATCTTGCCAAAAGTGGTTATCTCATAAACACCAAAACCCCGGTGTCCGAGGCATATTTTCAAATCGGTAGGTTCTGTAACAATGCAGGCGTCAGCTTTAAAATTCTTCAGTAGTTCTTGTGTGCCGACAGATTCGTACTCCTCGTCAGCTACAAAAGTTAAAATGAGATCTCCCGAAATAGACGGTTTGTTGGTGGCAAATTGTTTGGCAACACCGAGCATTGCAGCAGTACTGCCTTTCATGTCGTAAGCGCCACGGCCGAAAAGTTGGTTTCCTTCAATCCGCCCCACAAATGGTTCGGTCATCCCTTCTATGCCCACTGTATCCATATGGGCGTTCATAGCAAGTGTTTTTCCATTGCCCGTTCCTTCCCATCGACAAATTACATTGACTTGATTATTACCTAAATTGAAAATCTCAGAATCAAAACCCAGACTCAGAAGGCAATTGTGAATGTAAGTTCCTATTTCACGTTCCCCTTTGCCTGAAGGCTCAAGAAATGGATTTACAGAGTTGATCTTAACGAGATCCTGAAGCGTTTGAATAACAAAACCGGAGTCGACCATTCGTTGAGTTTGAGACAGTAAATAACAAACTCTTCGTCAAAGCTCAAATCACTTAAGCAGCAATGGGTGTGCTTTTCTTTATCATCCACCGCGACACCACGAATCCCTGGATAATAATGACAGGCAAGGTGACAAGCAGCATCAACTCCCATCCTAATGCATACACAATCCAACCGGCTGAAAGCGATGCAATGGCTTGGGTGCCGAAGACAATGAATTCATTAAATGCCTGAACCTTGAATCTTTCCGAAGGGTAATAGCTTTGTGGAAGAAGGGTTGTGCCACCGATAAATAAAAAATTCCAGCCAATACCCAACAGAATCAATGACACCCAGTAATTACCCAATTCATGTCCTGAATAAGCGATCGCAATGCAAATCAAGTAAGCCACCAGACCAAGGATCATCATTCTGGCAATGCCTATTCGGTTGACAATCCAAGCAGTGATGAGTGATGGCAAATACATCGCAATAATGTGACTTTGTATGACCCATTTGGTGTGTTGAAGAGAATGGCCGTCCATGTGGTGCATGCTTACCGGGGTAGCCGTCATTATAAATGTCATGACGGCATAGCCGACTGCGGCCCCAAGTATGGCGACCCAGAATATCTTTTGTTGTGAAATCACTTTGATCGTTCTTGCACCCTCGCTCGTATGACCCGTGTCAATCGTTGGATTTTTGAATGCAAGCAAAACTATTAATGCCAAACCGAACAAGCCTGCCAACATGAGAAATGATCCTAAAAATTCTGTTGGTAGCAGGTCTTTGCCAAATACTGCAGTCTCGGGTCCAATAAATGCAGCAGCGATTCCGCCAAGAAGAACGCTGGACGCAGCATTAGGTATTAAAGCCGGAGATACACTTTCCATAGCTGCGAATCGAAATTGCATAACGCAAGCACTCGTAACTCCGAACAGAAATGTGCTCCCGCAAAAAAGATAGAAAGAGGATACTGTCAATGTGTACGATGCAAAAAAGGCGTTGACTATTGAATAGCAGAGAATCAAAATGAAGGATTTTCTCCTGCCTAATTTCCTCATCATCATAGTAACAGGCACCACTGATAAAGCAGTACCAATGACCATGCATGCCACTGGCAGCGTTGCTAATTTTTCAACAGGAGCCAGTCTTGTTCCAATGAGCCCACCTGCGAATACAACCAGGCTGGTAACAGACATCATTAACGATTGCGCTGCAACCAGTAGCCACACGTTGCGAGGAAGTGATTTCATGTAATTGAAAAAGTTATCAAATGGATTTCATCAGTTGACGATACAACTCTAAACATACCCAGGCATCTGTAGCTGCGTAGCTAAGTTGTTTATCCGAAAAGTGGGCTGCCTCCCAATTACTGGTTTGTGCGCTTTTAGAAATTCTGAAACCCAAGACAAGTCCGGCTAATTTTTTCACACTCTCAACTTCGATTCCTGTATTTCTGGCAATTGTAGCCAATTCAACGAATCCGTTCGGATTGAAGTTATTAAGCTTTTGAAGTGCCTTTATGTCGTCACGTATTCCGACACCCGCCTTTAATATTTCATCATTTTCCAATAGGGATTTGAGGTCATCTGTAAGGCCTGTATGATTAAGGCGTATCAGAAATACTTTTTTGGGGATGGCCATTTGTAGGAGCGAAACACTGTACCGTTGGCCTTTTGTAAAGCTTGGCCTGGTTTCAGTGTCGAAGCCAATGATTTCGTGGTCGCCTAGTTCACTAACAGCGTTTTGAAGCTTTCTATGGTCTGTTATTAATTGGATATCTCCCTCGAAAGAGGAAAGAGGAAGCGCATTTAATTCTTCATTACTAATGGTCGTCCCAAACTCACTATGCCTGTTGCGGGCTGACATCGTCAATACGTCTTATTTTGTAATTAAGGTAAGCCTGCAAAACTGTCATAAATGGACTAATAAGGCAAAAAAATGTGTACGGAGCATAGACCATGGTTGCAACGCCCAATACACCCGCTTGGGTTGCACCACAGGTATTCCAAGGCACCAAAACGGATGTTACTGTTCCTGAGTCTTCCAGGGTTCTGCTCAATAGTTCAGGCTTATAACCTCGCTCTCGGTAGGTGTCTGAGAACATTCTTCCGGGCACTGCGATAGCCATGTATTGATCGGATGCAGTAATGTTAAAGAAAACGCAGGTCGCAGCGGTTGAAGCCACGAGCGATCCGGTGCTGTGGGCAAATCGAATAATTTCCTCGGCAATCCGATGCAATAGTCCACACGATTCCATCACCCCTCCAAAAATCATAGCGGTGAGAATCAGCCAAATGGTGTTGAGCATTCCGGCCATACCCCGTCCTGTAAGCAGGTCTGTGATCATTTGATTATCGGTCTGCACATTAATCGTTGTCGTAAGCGCACGCATCACCGCAGTAAATGAAGACTCCAGGTAGTTGCCTTCTATTCCGGATATTTGATTTACCACATCTGGCTGAAAGATTACGGCAAAGACTCCGCCTAATAACGATCCAATAAGAAGGGCTGGTAACGCGGGCATCTTTTTTACAATCAGATATACGACAACTGCAGGAACAAGGAACAGCAGGGGATTTAGATTGAATGAATTCTCAATAGTCCTCAATACCGAGTCAGTGTTGGTGGTGACTGCTGATGTATCCTGTACAAATCCCCAGACCAGGAAAATAAGAAGGGTCAGTCCGATTGAAGGAACTGTTGTAATCACCATGTATTTAATGTGCGTAAATAGATCAGTCCCCGCCATTGCAGGTGCGAGGTTTGTGGTATCAGAGAGCGGAGACATCTTATCTCCAAAATAAGCGCCTGACACGATCGCACCGGCAATCACGCCTTCATGCAATCCAAGTGCTTTTCCTATTCCAAGTAGGGCAATACCAATGGTTGCAACTGTGGTCCAAGAGCTACCGGTTGCAAGTGAAACAACTGCACAAGCAATACAGGCGGCAAAGAGAAAAATAGTTGGGTTCAGAATTTTTAAACCATAATAAATCATGGCCGGAACGATCCCACTAAGCAGCCAGGTGCCCGAAAGAGACCCTATCATCAATAATATAAGCATCGCACCCATTGCGGAGTTGATGCTCTTGAGCATGCTACTTTCAATATCGCCCCATGTGTAACCTAACCTGATTGATACAATGCCGGCTACCGCTGCTGCGAGAAGAAGTCCTATCTGATTGGCTCCGTTGGTTGCGTCTGTGCCGAGCACGATCACATTTGTTGATAGCAGTGCGATAAGAACGACAATGGGAATCAGAGCTTGAAGAAGGGATGGTTTCTTCTTGTCAGGAGTCATGTGCGAGCGATTGAGTTCAAAATCGATTCAGTCTAAAACTTGAAGATAGCAATATTTACCGATTGGCTCAGGATGGGTTAGTTACCTTGTAGATCACACCTCTTTCCTTTAAATAATTAACCATGAATTCAAAATGAGATGCATCTTCGCCAAGAAATTCCGGTGGATTGATTCCTTTCCTTACAAATTGATTGTTGATCACCAGATGCACCGCACCTGTGCAGGTATATCCAGTGGTCCTCGCCATTGACAGAATTCCGTTCTTGTCTGTTTTGTCATAGAGGTAGTACTGGTATTTCTTTGGCTTGCCTTCTTCCTTTCCGTTGATGACAATTCGCATCACCGTAAATTCCTCTTCGCCCGGTTTTAGTTTCCATTTGGGGAACAGCAGTTTGGCTGTCACATCCACGGGTCTGACCTTAGTACCCTTAACCTCTACTTCATCGTATGAAAAGAATCCGGTATCTCGTAGCACGCGCAGGTACTCTATGCAGCCTGGATATCTAAGGGTCTTCTCGATCATGTTAGGGATGTTGGGCATAGTTTTTATTAATGACCTAAGTCCATCCGAGTTCCACGATTCCAAGGTACCCACTCCATCAAAATGAATGAGCTCTGGATCAGATAGTGCTTCTTTGGTCACAATTGCTCCGTTTTGAACGTAGCGTGCTGGGCGGATATATTCCTCAATTACATCAATAGGAGAAAAGACCGCTTTGTATTCGTATGGCCATTCTCTCACCACGGGTAATCCACCAACAAGACATTCATAGTTATCGATTTGCATTCGCTTGTTGTGATAACCTAAAATAATATTTCCCATTCCTGGAGCAACACCGCAGTCAGTCACGATGGTCACGTTGTACTTCTTTGCCAATTCATCCAACAAAAAGGGATCTTCTGGAAAAAAGGAAATGTCGACCATATTTTTGCCAGATTCTATTACAGCTTTGGCGGTCTGAAAACCCATGAACCCAGGGACAGCCCCAACTACCAGGTCAAAATCTGATATTGTATTTTTTAAAGTGTCGAGGTTCGAGAAGTCTAGTTTTTGAGTTTTCACTCCGCTGCCAGCGAGCGTTGCCAGAGCCTCTTCATTTATGTCAACTGATGTTACATCAAAATCTTTTGCCAGGTCTAAGGCCATCGCCTTTCCAACCAAACCAGCACCGAGGACGATAATTTTCTTCTTCATTGTAGGGATCGTTTATACTTTTGTTCACTATCGTTGCAATTCCTAATTTCATAGCAAATAGCTGCAACATGTTTGAGCCCGCCAAGATACTTGAAAAAGCAAAAAAGTCACCCTTTTACCTGTGGCTTCTCAATTTCTCGCTCGATAGAATGATTCCTTTTAATAAGCCACATGGTTTTGAGGTAGTAGAGATCGGAGATTTTTCGCTCACTACAAAGATCCCTTTTAAGCGTGGTAATTGGAATCACATTCGGGGATTGCATGCATGCGCACTTGCAACCTTGTCGGAGTTCACCACGGGTTTTTTGCTGGTTACGAAGCTTGACAGTAAAAAATACAGACTGATCATGCAGAAACTGGAAATGAATTATCACTATCAGGGAAAGATGGATGCATACGCGAAGTTTGAGATTACAGATTCATGGCTTCAAGAACGCATTTATTCACCGCTCACTAAAGCTGAAGCAGTAGTTGTGATTTGCGAGGTGAAGATTTTTGATCAAAAGAACAACCACCTCACCACTGGCCATGTGCATTGGCAGATCAAAGACTGGAATAAGGTAAAAACAAAGGTTGCTGCCTAAAGGGAAATTGCAGTGGGTAAAAAAAAGCGATCAGCTACTAAGTGGAAAAACATTGAATTTGTGGACGGTAATGTTTCCACTTCCTATTTAGCCGATTATCGGATATCG
>DAORAG010000065.1:0-10891 GCA_035344095.1 Cyclobacteriaceae bacterium
TGATTGGCCGGGCTGCGATTGGTAATCCCTGGGTGTTTAATCAAATGAAACATTTCTTTGAAAAAGGAAGTCACCTGCCGCCACCTACAATCGAAGAGAGAGTGAATGTGGTAAAACGCCACCTCGATTTTTCAGTGAGATGGAAAGGTGAGCGTCTTGGCATACTGGAAATGAGACGTCATTACTCCAACTACTTCAGAGGTCTGCCGAACTTTAAACCTGTCAGAACCCAACTTGTTGAGTCTTTAAGTCTGGTAGAAATAAACTCACTTCTGGAAGGGCTAACTGAGCAATACGCTGGCGTGCTAGCTGCGTAATTTTTTTAGCAAGAATCCGTATTTGAAATCGCAGCCGGATTTCTAATCTTTACGCTCTTCCAATCTTCATGTCCGAAAAAAGAGATTTCACTGCCGTAATTCTTCTGGTCGTTCTCGCACTTATCTGGGGTACCTCTTTTATACTCATTAAGAAAGGACTGATGTCCTTTTCACCGGACGAGGTGGCATCGCTAAGGGTAGCATCAGCCGCTCTGTTTGTGTTGCCTGTGGCACTTACTCGTCTGAAAGGACTGACTGGAAGAGACTACAGCAAGCTAATGCTTTCAGGATTGATTGGAATTTTTATTCCTTCCTTCCTCTTTTCATTTGCGCAAACACGCCTCGACAGCTCCATTGCTGGAGTGATGAATAGCCTTACACCCATTTGGACGATGATCATCGGTGCATTGCTATTCTCTCAACGATTTCGTGGAATTGCTATCGTAGGTACAGTGGTGGGGTTTACGGGCACTGTGGTATTAATACTCACCAATGCGGATGGGATATCAGGCCAATTCAATGCTTACGCACTTCTTGTGATACTCGCAACGATTCTTTACGGCTCAAATCTGAATTTGATAAAGTTTAAGATTGAACACATCAGTTCACTTACGATTACTACAGTATCAGTAATGTTGATTGGTCCGCCCGCATTGATCTATCTTCTTGGATTTACAGAATTTGTTCCAAAGCTCTCCACCGTTCCTGGTGCATGGAAGTCTTTCGGTTTTGTTGTTATCCTTGGTTTAATGAGTACCGCGGTCGCGACTGTGGTGTTTAATAAATTGGTAAAAACAAACTCGCCCTTGTTCGCCAGCTCAGTCACCTATCTCATACCCATTGTCGCTGTGATGTGGGGTGTTATTGATGGCGAACATCTGCTAACCGGCCATTATATTGGCATGGTGCTAATCATTGGTGGGGTATACCTGGCCAACCGCAAGAAGTAAGAAATACCCGAAATGTCGGATGAGGCTGTAAAAGATCGTATATTTAGTATCATCAAAATCACAACCTTGAAATGAAGACCCTGTTAAAATCTTATTACCTACTGTTAACTGCGCTTGTCCTTGGATGTAGCAGTGGCAAGGAAGAACAACCTCCCAAACAATATTCGATCAGCCAGTTTATGGACATTGTTCAAATCGGTGGAAGTTCGTTTTCGCCTGATGAGACCAAGATCCTCTTTAGCAGCAAAGAGACGGGAATATTCAATGCCTTTGAGGTGGACATCTCGACTGGTGAGAAGAAACAGCTGACCAATTCAACTGATAATGCTGTATTTGCCAATTCTTATTTCCCTTCTGATAACCGCATCATCGTGCAAAGCGATCAGGGTGGTAATGAGATCACGCATCTATTCGTTCGCAATACAGATGGCACAATGAACGACCTCATTCAGGACAGCACGGCTAAGGCACAATTCTACGGATGGAGCTACAACAACAAGTTGCTCTACTACGTCTCCAACGGACGAGACAAACGATATTTTGATCTGTACAAGGTGCAAGTAGACAAAGATCAAAGCGAGGACAAGGTTTATGCGGCAGAGATGACATATAAGAATACTGAGGGCCTGAATCCGACAGTGATCTCAACAGATGACCGCTACATCGCACTGTCCAAGTCAATCACTACCAATAACTCCGATATGTATTTGCTGGACACGCAAACAGGTGAGTCAAAACTTTTATCAGCGCACGAAGGAGACGTTCAATATGCACCCCAATATTTTAGCCTTGATGGCAAGAAGCTCTTTTACCTGACCGATGAAGGAAGTGAGTTTCAATATCTGGCCAGTTATGATATTGCTACAGGTCAAAGTGAGAAAATCCAGGAGGAACCCTGGGATATTCTTTATGCCTACCGATCCAGAAATGGAAAATATCGTGTGGTGGCAATCAATAATGATGCTCGCACTGAAATTAAAATCTTTGAGGAGGCGACAGGGCAACTGGTTGAGCTTCCCAAGCTGCCTAGCGGTGAAATCACCAATGTTAATATTTCTGACAGCGAGAAGATCATGTCGTTTTATGTAAGCAGCTCCAAGTCTCCCAACAACCTGTTTGTTTACAACTTTGAGACAAAGGAAGTTAAGCAGCTCACCAATACAATGACCTCTGAGATAAGTCCCGATGATCTTGTGGAAGGTCAGGTCATTCGATATACTTCTTTTGATGGCATGGAGATCCCGGCTTTATTGTACAAGCCAAAGGGAATTGCTGAAGGAGAAAAAGTCCCAGCACTGCTCTGGATTCATGGCGGCCCTGGAGGTCAAACAAGATTGAACTACAGTCCGGTAATTCAACATCTGGTAAATCATGGATATGCGATTCTTGCTGTAAACAATCGAGGCAGCTCAGGATATGGAAAATCGTTCTTCAAAGCTGACGACAAGAGACATGGCCAAGACGACCTACGCGATTGCGTTGAGTCTAAGAAATTTCTTGCCACGCTACCATATATTGACACAGACAAAATAGGAATCGCGGGAGGAAGCTATGGTGGCTATATGGTCATGGCGGCACTCACATTTGCCCCAGAAGAATTTACCGTTGGTGTCAACTTCTTTGGTGTAACGAATTGGCTTCGCACCTTGAAAAGTATTCCGCCCTGGTGGGAATCCTTCAAGATTGCTCTTTACACGGAGATGGGAGACCCCGTGGCGGATTCAGTCATGCTTTACAACAAGTCACCACTTTTCCACGCAGGCGAAATAACAAAGCCATTCATCGTACTTCAGGGGAGCAACGACCCTCGGGTGTTGCAAGTGGAGTCAGATGAGATTGTGGAAGAGGCGAGAAAGAACGGAGTTCCTGTGGAATACGTGATCTTCCCGGATGAAGGGCACGGTTTTGTGAAGAAAGAAAACAACATTAAGGCATCAGAGGAGATACTCAAGTTCCTGGATAAATATTTAAAGGGAAGTGAAAAGCCAGTTTGAGAAGACTTAAAATACAGAAAGGGGGGCAACCCCCTTTTCTGTTTCTATACCTGTCTATGATTTAGCCGAGTGCCTCTACTGCCTGAACTTCTTCAGGCATCATTCGCTTGAAAAGGTTTTCAATGCCAGCCTTCAATGTGATAGTTGAGGAGGGGCACCCACTGCACGAACCTTGCAGTGTGACAGTCACTACCCCTTCTTTAAAGGAGTGAAAAGTGATCGCGCCACCGTCTTGCTCCACGGCTGGGCGAATGTACTCGTCAAGGATGGTTTTGATCTTGGTTACCGTTTCAGAATCCTCGCCTGATGGTTCTTCTTCTGGGCTGGCGTTGTCCAAAATCAGTTTGCCAGCCTCAAGAAAATTTTTGATGTGATTGCGAATAGTATCCTGCACCTCAATCCACTGCACCTCCTCGTTTTTCGTCACTGTAATGAAATTGCTCATGTAAAATACCCGATTCACGAAGGGGTAGCTGAAAAGCTCTTGCGCGAGCGGAGCTTCTTTAGCGCTTTCCGGGTTAGGGAAGTCAAAACTCATGCCTTCGGGCACCAGCATCTCGTTCACCACAAACTTCAAAGAGTTCGGGTTTGGATTTGATTCCAGATAAATATGAATATTTTTTGGCGTGGCTTGAAGCATTTTTTATTCGTCAAATGGGTAACAAAAATAGACAATAATAGTTCTGCTCAGGGTCGATTTTGGCCACTAAAATCAACTAATACCTGTTCGTAAAATCAGGGAAGAAGCGAACATGCAAGTCATTGACAACTTTTCCTATATTTCCAACCGGTACAAAAGCTATAAGTACCCTCTGCTTGACAAAAAAGAATATTCTGGTGATCAGCCTGACACTGTTCAGCATCACCACCCTCCTTCACCTGTTGGTTTTTTATGATTTGGTTGCAGTTTCTCCGGTTCTACTAACAGCCGGGAGATGGGGCACTATAGCCCTATTGCTGTATTATGGAATTATTCGCAGGTCACTTACAACCTGGATTTTCATCAGTATGGTAGTGGGAATTGAAGTCGGTTTTAGTTTCCCAGAAGCCTCTCTTCAGCTTAACGTGCTTAGTGGTATTTTCCTGAGGCTGGTAAAGACCATTATAGCTCCTTTGATTTTTGCAACACTGGTCATTGGTATTGCCGCTCATTCCAACCTGGGACAAGTCGGAAGAATGGGATTAAAAGCCATCATTTATTTCGAGTTGGTTACTACAGTTGCATTATTTATCGGACTAGGCGCTATCAATTTGACAAAGGCAGGAGAGGGGGCAGAAATGGTGGCACAGCAGGCACAAATTGATCGGGCCACCGCTTTGCTAGAACAAAAACACTCGAGTCAGAATTTTTTGTTGAATGTCTTCCCAGAAAACATCGCTAAGTCAATTGCTGAAAATCAGGTGCTGCAGGTTGTCGTGTTTAGCATCATTTTCGCGATCGCCCTGGCAAGGCTCAGTGAAGCGAAGAAGGCCCCCATGATGCAGTTTACGGAGAGCCTCGCTGAAGTGATGTTTAAGTTCACTGACATGGTGATGTACTTCGCTCCATTTGCGGTTGGAGGGGCATTGGCCTACACGATCGCGAACATGGGATTCGGTGTACTGAAAAGCCTTCTCATGCTGATTGGCACTTTGTATATGGCGCTTATTGCATTCATCCTGTTGGTGCTTGTCCCCATCGGATTCATCATCAAGCTGAATTTCAGAAAATTCATAAGTGCAATTTCAGAGCCTGTGTCTATAGCGTTCGCGACTTCAACCAGTGAAGCCGCTTTGCCAAAGGCTATGGAGAATTTGGAGAAGATGGGCATCCCCAGAAAAGTCGTAGCGTTTGTATTGCCAACAGGTTACAGCTTTAATCTCGATGGCAGTACATTGTACCTCTCTTTGGCAGCGGTTTTCATTGCTCAGGTTTCTGGTGTCGAACTTTCTTTCGCTGAGCAATTGCAAATGGTGTTGATCTTGATGCTCACCAGCAAGGGAGTAGCCGGTGTTAGAGGGGCATCATTTTTAATACTGGTCAGTACAGTTTCATCCCTGGGTCTTGATCCCGAAAAGGCGTTTGCCATATTGGCTGTGGATGCGTTAATGGATATGGGTAGAACAACAGTGAACGTGATTGGCAATTGTCTCGCAACTGTTGTTGTAGCCAAATGGGAAAACGAGTACACGGATAACCCCGCGGATGTCAGTTTTGATTGACCTGGCTCTCTAATTTCAGCGCTTCCACTTCTTGCTCGCTTTTGATTTCATTTTCGGAGCTGGCAATAACAGCAGCGATAGTGCTGTCACCTGTCACGTTTACAGCGGTGCGGAGCATATCGAGTGGTCGATCGACTGCAAGTATTAAGGCAAGGCCGGCTGGATCCAATCCAACTGCTTCCAAGACGATAATCAGCATTATAATGCCCGCTCCAGGAACTGCTGCTGCGCCTATAGATGCAAGAACCGCTGTCATCAAAATGGTAAGTTGCTGACCGAGACTCAAATCAATTCCGAAGGCTTGAGCAATAAAAACGGCTGACACACCCTGGTGAATGCTTGTTCCGTCCATGTTGATGGTTGCTCCAAGTGGTAATACAAAGCTTGAAACTTCTTCCGAGATTCCCAGATTCTTTTCGGCACAGTCCATAGTGATAGGCAAAGTGGCAGCACTTGAACTGGTCGAGAAGCCCAGAATTTGCGCGGGTAATACAGCTTTTATAAAACGGGAATACTTCACTTTCGTGAATGCCTTTAGAATCAAAGGGTATGATACGAACACCATCACCGCCAACCCTAACACAACATTCAGGCTATAAACACTCAGTGCTTTCAACAATTCCAGATCGATAGTGAGGCTGGCAAGCAAAGCAAACACACCAACAGGCGCATACATCATAATGATGTTGACAATAGAAAGGATCACCGTGTTGGCTCCATCAAAAAAATTTTTGACTGGTGCTACTTTTTCCTTTGGCGACATAATCATGGCAACACCAAACAAGATGGAGAAGAATATTACTTGTAGCATGTTGGTGTTGTCAGAAAACGAATTGAAGAGATTGTCAGGGACAATGTTGACAAGGATTTGAAGTGGTCCTTGATCTTTGGTGCTGTGCGCAGTGACTATACTGGTATCCAGATCAGAAGCGAAGGTCTCTCGGAGATAATCTCTTCTTTCTTCAGAAAGGTACTTCCCAGGATCAATTAAATTGACCAATGTAAGTCCAATGGTGACTGCGAGAACAGTGGTTCCGATGTAGAGAGCAATCGTCTTACCACCCATTCGTGAGAGCTTGCTAACATCCGACAGATTGGACACACCGTCAATCAATGATACGATGATCAGAGGTACGGCAATTAATTTTAGGCAGTTAATGAATATCGTTCCGAATGGCCGAATCCAATCCTGTGTAAATTCAGCCAGACCAATGGGCGTAGATAGTATTCCCCAGACGAGTCCGAGGCCCATGCCTATCAGAATCTTGGCATATAAAGGAAGTTTCTTTTTCATAGGCTTTGATCAATTTTCTAAAATAGCCCATCTGGTAAAGAATACCAGCTAATCAGTGGATTTCTTGCTGTGATCAACTCACTTTGTACTTCTTCTTCATGTATTTCACAGATTCACTAATGAGCTTTTCAAGCACAATTTGATCTACATCATCAAGTTTTTTTAGGTAGAGGCATGATTTGCCTGTCTTGAATTTGCCCAGCCTTTTCATAAGCTCGTCATATCGATCAAAGCCGGGCATAATGTAAAGCGTTAGATTTTGAGCCCTGGGCGAAAACCCAGTCAGTGGCCAGTCACCCTCTCGTCCTGTCGCATAGACGTAGTGATACGATCCAAACCCTACGATGCTGCTTCCCCACATTAAAGGTTTTTCTCCAGTCACTCTCTTCATCAATTCCAGGACCTTAAAACAGTCTTCCTTTCGTTGGCTGTCCTTCACTTTTTTAAGAAACCCTTCAACGCTGGCAGTGTTCTTTTTGGTCTTGAGCTCGGCCATTGTTATTTCAATTTGGATACTTCGTTTCGCAACATAAAATCCGCAATCACCAAAGCAGCCATCGCTTCGACAATAGGCACGGCCCTTGGCACCACACATGGATCGTGTCTGCCTTTTCCTCTCACGGTGGTGGCTTCACCATCTGTAGTCACGCTTTGTTGATCCTTCATGATCGTGGCTACCGGCTTGAAAGCAACATTGAAATAAATATCTTCACCGTTTGAGATGCCGCCTTGCACTCCTCCAGAATGGTTAGTCTTTGTTCTGATCTTTCCACCCTCGTTTATAAACTCATCGTTGTGTTGCGATCCACGAAGCTTAATGCCTTCGAAGCCACTTCCATATTCAAATCCTTTCACCGCATTGATGCTCAGCATCGCCTTGCCTAGTTCAGCATGTAGTTTGTCAAACACCGGTTCACCAAGACCCACTGGTGTTCCTTGAACAACGCAGGTGACCAATCCACCAATTGTGTCTTGGTCTTTTCTCACTTCATCGATCAGTTCGATCATCTGGTTGGCAGTACCAGGATCAGGACAACGGACTATATTCTCCTCAGTTTTACTCAAATCCATTTTGGTATAGTGAGGAGCACTGATGTCGCCAACTTGAGATACAAATGCATGGATCTCAACACTGTGTTTTTTTAACAGCAGCTTTGCGATCGCACCTGCCGCTACCCGTGCCGCAGTTTCTCTCGCAGAACTTCTTCCTCCACCTCTGTAATCGCGTGTGCCGTACTTTTGCTCGTAAGTGAAGTCCGCATGGGATGGGCGAAAGGACTCAGCAATGTGCGAGTAGTCTTTGCTGCGCTGATCTTCATTTTCGATCACTATCGCAATAGGTGTGCCTGTAGTCTTTCCCTCAAAAACACCTGAAAGGATTTTGAAAGTATCACTCTCTTTTCGCTGTGTGGTGATTTTTGATTGTCCAGGCTTTCTGCGGTCCAATTCCGCTTGAATATAGGCTTCATCAATCTCAAGCCCGGCTGGACATCCGTCAATCACTACGCCAATAGCGGGGCCGTGTGATTCACCGAAAGTAGTTATTCTAAAAAGCTTGCCGTAGGAATTCATAACTCAAAGTTCAACATTCAAGCCTCTGGGTTCGTTGAATTTTGAACCTTTAAATCTTGAATTACTTTTTAAACACAAGGAACACCGAAGCTCCCAACATCAGCAAGATAAAAAGATTGGCGCCAATTTTTACCCAGTTGCCATCCATTGACGAGCGAAGCGTGTTGTCTGCATTGGCAATACGATCATAAAACGAACCCTGATCCTTGTTTTCAATCACCTGGTTTCGCTGACTTTCGCCTGTCACAGAAACGGCATAATTTGATTTCAAGGTATCGTATTGGTTTGTTTTTGGGTTGAAGAATACCCAACGGAAGTATTCACCTAAATTGTAATCGCCAGGTTCTTTGGGTATGAGATAGTAGCTGAATGTTTTAGCCCCTACCACGCGTCCGCTTTCACGTTTCACACTTTGCTTCATGTTTGGTTCGTAGAAATCGAAGTTGTTGTCTTGGGGAATCATTGGTTTGTCAATGGCTGATATGTTCCCTTCTCCATAAATGCTGAATTCGTACGATACGCTTTGGCCCGTCTTCAGATTTGTTGATCCCAGGTTTTCATTGAGGTGATAGTCACCCACAGCTACCGACTCCTTCATCGGATGTGGTGGCAACTCCCTTACTTTGATTGTTCTCGCCTTGGAATAAAATGTCTTGTAATCTTCTTTTCGGTTCTGCCCAAAGAAAGAAGGATTTTTTGCCACCTTAAACTTAATCATCTCAAGGCCTACACTTGGAAAAACAATCGGCTGCGTATTAAGCGGGTAAAAAGTAGCCTGATAGATTTTATACTGCGTATAAAACTTTCCTCCAATCTCAATTGATTCACCTTCTATGTTTTCAATATTAAAATTCTCTTCCCAGCAGTTGGATGGTCTTAATTTTTTCAGGATATCAGAAAGCTGTTTGCCCAGATCGTGAAACTGCATTGGAGCGCGATTGTTGTCTGCTACCAGAAATGATAGTGTCGTAGTGAATCCTTCTCCAACATACACTTCATCTTTATTGGTTGTCAGGGCCAGAAATGCGTCTTCCTTCACATCGACAAACTCTGTCTCACCGCGCCCGAAAAAATCATCCATTGGGTCACGATCAAACAGACTGCGGAAAGGATCGCGCTGCTGAGATTGAACCGGTGCACCTACTGTAATTTTCTTTCCTGGTGACGAAATCATCTCATCATTTACCTTGATTTTAAAAGGCGGCAAAGTAAACGTGCCTTGACGCGTGGCGATGTAAGTCATCACCACACTTTGAGAAGAACTAATCTGACCGTTGACAATGCTGGTTTGCGACTGGGTTGAGGTCCCTCGCTTACGGAATCCTTCTATGTCTGGAAAATTGTCGTAGTTCTTGAGGCGATCGTTATTTACGGTAACTGTGATAGTCCATGCCTGATTTTCACCAATTTCATCGGGGCCAAGAGTGACGGTAATATTTTGACCAGAAACGGTTGAAAAAATACCCGTTGCGACAAGTAAAAAAGTCGAATAAAGAAGTTTTTGGTACATATAATCTCAAATCCGATTTCTCGTTTTACAAAAGTAGTTTCTTCTTCGTACAATTAAACTGTATTCGTATATTAACAGTTGCATGATTCCATGCCCTTTCTCAACAAAGAACAACCGCAAAACAGCCGATGAAAATGCTTAACTATGTTAAAAACGTACTTTCACGAGTAAGTTTTGATGCCAGGCTCTTTGAAAAAGAGTTAAGAAAAGCAATCAAAATGTTGATTGCTGAGGAGATCCAGGAACTCAGACGTTGGTGCTATGCCAACTATGGGAACGAACATGAAGCCATACTCAACAGGTGCTTCGTTTTGGCAAGTTAGTTTGTTACTGAATTAGAAACCTTAAAGGCCCCGGCACACACCGGGGCTTATTTTTTGCTCAAGAACTGAATGTTGCGTTTCAGGCCGCTGAATCCTGTTCGTTTCACTGCCGATTTCCTGAACAACTTCTGAAAAACGTCTTCAGTGAGTTCCTTCCAATCCTGATTGTTTAATTCGCTCAGTTCTGGCTTGGGCTCAAACCGGGGCTCGTTGTGAGGCGTAGCAAAGCGATTCCATGGGCAAACATCCTGACAAATATCGCAGCCAAACATCCAGTTCTCGAATTTTCCTTTGACACTTTCAGGAATCTGATCTTTGAGTTCGATCGTAAAATAGGAGATGCACTTACTTCCGTCAACCACATAGGGCTCCGGAATAGCATCGGTAGGGCAAGCATCCATACAGGCTGTGCAGGTGCCGCAGTAATCTTTCACCGGACTGTCAACTTCCAGTTCTATATCAACGATTAATTCAGCGAGGAAAAAATAACTACCTGCGCTCCGATTTAACAATAAACTGTTTTTGCCAACCCAACCAACGCCACTTCGTTGAGCCCACGCGCGTTCCATCACTGGTGCTGAGTCAACAAACGCGCGGCCATTTATTTCACCGATCTGTTGCTGCAACAGTTGAATCAATTGTTTCAGTTTGTCTTTGATGACAAAATGATAGTCTTCGCCATAAGCATACTTGGCAATCTTAAAATTGTCTTTATTCCCAATAGTCTCT
>DAORAG010000066.1:0-10835 GCA_035344095.1 Cyclobacteriaceae bacterium
AAAGTCACCGTTCAAACTGAGGCGGGAACCACAGAAGGACCTGAGTTCAAATACCTTGATCCACATACCATCACCTCGGTAGAACCACTGGCGGGCACCGCAGGGGCGGAGGTTACCATAACCGGTGAAAATTTTGATGACCTGCCCGGTGGCACCACCGTTCGATTTAATGGTACAGTCGCCAACGTGAAGTCGCTGACGACAACTCAAATAGTTGTTTTGGTTCCTGAGACTGCCGGCAGTGGAAAGATCACAGTGAAAACCGCAGCGGGTACCATAGATGGACCCGTTTTTGAATACATCTATTCATCCGTAGTAACCACCTATGCCGGTGATGGCACACAAGGTTTTGCCAATGGCCCCGCGCTCGAGGCGAAGTTCAATTTCCCATCGGGATTGGTCTTTGATCAAAGTGATAATCTTTACGTATGTGATCGGGACATCAACCTGATCCGTAGGGTGGATGTCAACACTGGCTTGGTTTCGACACATGCAGGAAGTGGATCGTCTACCAGTACTGACGGCAATGGCTCGTCTGCAAGCTTTGCAAGGCCTGATGGTATAACTATTGATGTGGAAGGCAATCTGTTGGTAACAGAATTCCTTTCGGGGAATATCAGGAAAGTTACCCCGGGCCTTGACGTAATCACGCTCGCTGGTAATGGAATTAGTGGTTATGCAAATGGTATTGGGAGTGCAGCCCAGTTTAATGCTCCTTACGGTATCGTTATCAATGCGCAGGGAATAATTTTCGTTGGAGATGTTGGGAACACGCGGATAAGAAGGGTTACTCCCGAAGGAGACGCGTCAACTTTAGCGGGAAACAATGACATTGACCACATAGATGGAACGGGCGCAGCGGCAAGCTTCAAATCGCCTTACGGGTTAGTGGTTGATCAAATCGGAGATATCGTCATTACAGATGGCAATGTTTTAAGAAAAGTGACGCTTGAAGGTGTGGTCACAACTATTGCTGGATCTGATGCTGGTGGCTTTACCAATGGGCCGCTGGAGTCCGCTGAGTTCAAAGGCATGAGAGGGATTACGCGGTGGAGGAACGATTCATTTATTATCGCTGATATGGAGAATAATGTAATCAGAATGATTACCCCCTCCGGAACCGTAATTACAATCGCTGGAGATGGAACGGCTGGTTACCAAAACGGAAATGGGCCAGCGGCAAAGTTTAACGGCCCATACTCGATTGCTGTTAATTCAAAGAATGAGATTTTCGTAGGCGAACGGGATAACCACGTTATCCGAAAATTGGTGTTGAAATAAGCTCAGCCACCAACTACGTCAAGGACGATCTTCCAGTTACCGTTGTCTATCTTCCAAACCCGCAGGTAGTTGAGGTTTAATGTTTGTGTCTGCCCGTCTCTTTCGAGGTCTAGCTTTACTTTGCCATAGGTAAATCCCATATCACCTGACTTCGCCACCTGGCACCCAAGGTGCTCGAAGTTGAAGCTGCCCGGCTCTTCAAATTTTTCAATTTCGTCACGAGAGGTCACAGGCTCACGTCCGCCATGATGAATGCGGGATTCATTGTGGAAGTAGGTTGGATCAATCGACTTCTTATTTTTATTAAGCGACTCGAGATAGCTTTTGTCAAGTGCGGCCAATGACTCCTTTACCTTATCTGCATTTGCCTTCTTTGTAGATGGCTTCAAAAGTTGAGTCGGAATGCTCACCTCTTTGCCCAGAGAACCGGGAGTATAACGTGCTGAACCCATATCAATAGCCACCTTCCATTGTCCTTCGTTATTTTTTACCCACACAGTAGAATAAAACACGCCACCTGTAGCTGTTCGCTCCGTTCTGCTAGGGCCCCACTCTGCAGGACCTGTGGTATAACCAAAGTCACCTGATGACGCGATGTCGGCATAAACAGGCCACCAGTAGAGATATCCTTCATTGGCTTCGTTGGCGCTCCAAGTAGCAAAGCCATTTACCGGCTCTCCTTTTTGAAAGGCAATGCTGTTGTCGTCCATGTTGGAGATAAAGGCATGCCTGGTATTGACTTCGACCGATAGGCTGGCAAAGTCGCGCTCAGCTTGAACGAGGCTCTTAAGCGACTCGGGCCATTCGGGCTGAGTGACAAACAGGAGAGACAATAATAAAAGTATCGTGGACTTCATAAGTAGTTATTTGGCAGCAAAGTAGTTCAAATATTTTCCAGTGAGCCATACCTCAATACTGGTTATATTGTCCTCCGATTGGGGTGTGAACGCAGTGAATTAGGGTACTGCTTTCCCTAAACGGAAAAATATGAATAGGGTTAGGCCCTTCGCTACCAGGATGAAATGACAGTATGAATATTGCGATCATCATAACTATCTGTACGTTGTTGCTAATCGCCTATGTGTTTAGCATCACCGCACCACGCACGCGCATCCCCTCTGTTATTCTTCTCCTTTTGCTGGGCTGGATTGTGCGTCAGGCTGCCGATTTCCTCGAGTTGGACATCCCACGCCTCACACCGTTGCTTCCAATCCTGGGCACAATAGGGCTTGTGTTAATTGTGCTGGAGGGCTCATTGGAACTTGAATTGGATAAATCCAAAACACCAATAATTAAAAAATCCTTTGTTGTTGCACTTATACCCATCCTGGTATTAGGAATCACCTTGGCCTATCTGTTCCAATACGTAAGCGAAGCATCGCTGCGTGTGAGCCTCATCAATGCAATTCCTTTGTGTGTGATCAGCAGTGCTATCGCTATACCCAGCGCAAAAAACCTGAGTCCTGCCAATAAAGAATTCTCTGTCTATGAGAGCACACTCTCAGACATACTGGGTGTACTGTTTTTCAACTTCATGGCATTAAATACTGTCATCGACATGGCAGCCTTTCTTCACTTCGGACTTCAGCTGTTGATAATGATTCTGGTGTCCTTTGTGTCAACCATTGGGCTGTCTTATTTGCTGAGCAGGATTGACCATCATGTTAAACACACTCCCATCATTTTGCTACTGATTCTCATCTTCGCGGTCTCAGAAGTATATCACCTTCCGGCACTCATCTTTATTGTCATCTTCGGATTGTTCATGGGCAACTTCGATCAACTCAAGCGGTTCAAATGGGCGCAGCAGTTCAGAGCTGACGAACTTGACAAAGAGGTGAGCAAGTTTAAGGAAATCACTATGGAGGCGGCATTTGTAGTGCGAGCCCTCTTTTTTCTTTTGTTTGGATACCTGATCGAGACAGCAGAAATACTCAATCCTGAAACATCGGTTTGGGCGGTAGGAATTGTGGCGCTCATATTTTTATTCCGTGCAGTGCAGCTGAAGTTATACGGCCTCAAACTCAGACCGCTTGTATTTCTGGCGCCTCGTGGGCTCATTACTATACTGTTGTTTTTCACCATCCCGGTCGGCTCTACTATTTCTGTTGTGAACAAATCTTTAATCATGCAGGTGATTGTGCTCTCTGCGTTGGTGATGATGGTAGGCATGATGACTACGCGCAAGGAAGCGCCTGAAGAAAAACCTCTTGTCACAGAAAAGGATGCGACACGGTCGACCGAAGTGCCCTATTCAGATACGGGCACCTAGAATTGAAACAATTTTTACACTCCAACGTATATCTCATTCAAATAATTTTGTCATATTTGCATCGCTCTGACAAAGCGCTAAAACTTATACGACTATGAAGCTGGTGATTCTCGCTGGCTGCCTGACCGGGGTAGCCGGTTTTCCTAAGGCCTAATCTGGCCTATCATTTCGAACTCTAAGGAGTTCATTTCCAACATTTTATAGTTATCAATAATGCGAGTTTTAGCAAAGACTACTTCTATTTTCAATTTATTTAAACAAGCCATTCGCGGAGACGAACAAAGTTTCACGGAGGGTAGTATTAACAAAGCAATCTTCATGTTGTCCATTCCGATGATTCTCGAGATGGCCATGGAGTCGTTGTTTGCAGTTGTAGATATATTCTACGTAAGCAGACTGAACAGCAGCGATGCTGTGGCCGTTGTTGGCCTCACGGAATCTATCCTCACCATCGTGTACTCCATCGCAATCGGCCTCAGTATGGGTGCGACTGCAATGGTAGCCCGGAGGGTGGGAGAGAAAAACACGCAAGGTGCGGCAGTGGCCGCGTTGCAATCCATTTATCTCGGTATCGGCATCGCCTCACTTATCGGTATTCTTGGGTTTTTCTTTTACGAGGAAGTGTTGGTGATGATGGGTGCCTCAAGCGAGGTCATCGCCAGTGGCTCTGGTTATACACGTTGGATGTTTACAGGTAATGTAAGCGTGATGCTGCTGTTCCTCATCAATGCAGTATTTCGTGGTGCCGGTAATGCAGCTGTTGCCATGCGTTCTCTTTGGTTTGCGAACCTCCTGAACATCATCATCGACCCGATGTTTATTTTTGGTTTCGCATTTATTCCAGCCTTCGGTGTGGAGGGAGCGGCAATAGCAACCAATATTGGCCGAGCTGCGGGTGTAGTGTATCAGGTGATATATCTGGTCAGGGGCAAGGGGATACTAAAAATCAACCAGGCGCCCAAGAAAATCGATTGGCCGATCATTGGAAGACTGTTGAAGGTTTCGGCCGGGGGCACTGGCCAATTTTTGATCGCCTCTGCGAGTTGGATATTTCTGGTGCGTATCATGTCAGGTTTTGGAAGTGCTGCGCTGGCGGGCTACACCATCGCAGTGCGTGTGATTATGTTTACCCTGCTGCCATCATGGGGCATGTCCAATGCATCAGCTACTTTGGTAGGACAAAACCTGGGAGCAGGTCAGCCAGACAGAGCCGAGCAGTCCGTTTGGAAGACAGGATTCTTTAACATGATTTTCCTATCTCTGGTGATGATCATATTCCTGATGTTCTCCGGTTCAATACTGGGATTCTTTACTGGTGAGCAGGAGGTTGCGTTTTACGGAATGAGGTGTTTGCAGATCATTGCCTTGGGGTACATTTTCTATGGCTATGGAATGGTGATTGCGCAATCCTTTAATGGAGCGGGTGACACGCGAACACCGACTATTCTTAACCTGTTTGCATTCTGGTTTCTGCAGATTCCTTTGGCTTACCTGTTTGCGAAGCAATTTGAATTCGGCCCAGAAGGTGTATATATAGCCATACCCATTGCAGAGTCTGCATTGACTATTGCCGGAATCATAATCTTCCGGAAGGGCAAATGGAAAACGGTGACAATATGATGTACGAGTGCTGATATGAAGCAGGTGAACGTTCCTGCTTCATATTTTCACTTGGATGTCTTCTTGCTGGCCTTCTTCCGTGTTTTGGTTTTCTTGGCTTCGCTTTTCTTAAATGCCGCCTTAAAGGCTTTCTCCAATTCATTCGCTGCTTTCTTGAGCGACTTCTCTACCTCGTTCCAGCGGTCTTTGTTTTTTACTTCTTTCTTCAGCCGCTCACCTGATTGTTTCAGGTCATCGAACTTGCCTTCAAAATCTTTTTTTAGCCGATCGTTGGCTTCGTTCAACTCTACCACAAACTGATCGACTTTTTTGCCAAAGTCTTTGAAAAACTTTTCTGCGTTTCCTTCCGTGTTTTTTTGCATAACCTATTAATTTAAGGGTGTGCCCTGTTCAAACTTAAATAAAATTTATGAGCCAATCTCCTGATCCGCTAACGCATATCCGCCAGTTGCTTGAAAACAAATCCGCAGCCAAGCAATTAACTTATAAAAACCTTTTGAATGCATTTCAGATTCTGGCCGAAGAGTCAAATCGGGTCGTGGAAAACCTCCGGGGTCAAGTTACTTTCAGGGAGGAGGATGTGACAGTAGATTTTATTGAGGTGAATGAACACGAGTTTCAGGTGAAGCTTGCCGGAGACCTGTTAATTTTTGTATTGCATACCAACATCGTAACGTTTGATGAAACGCATCCTACGATGCAGCAGCCTTATTGTAAGGAAAATGAAATCAATAGGTATTTCGGTCAGATCATGATCTACAACTTCATGGCAGATTCGATCCGATTTAATCGGGTGAATGACCCAGGATACCTGGTGGCACGCATACTGATCAATCACGAGAATCGTTTTCTCGTAGAAGGGGAGGGCAGGCTGGGATTCCTTTATAATCAGATTTCTACAAAACCAATCGAAGCAATCGACTTGAATAACATCGTGCAAAATGCGCTCACTATTGCTATAGAAAATGATTTGATGGCACCACCATTTCCTCAGGTCCGCTTTATTACGCTCCATCAGAAAATGGAGAAGACCAGTGAGCTTGGAGCGGGGCAAAAAATCGGATTTAGGATGAATTATGAGAATAAAATCAATTGATAAATCAGTCATTTTGACTTATCGATTGTAACTTTGGTAGGATGAAAATCAGGCGATCAATCGGATCTTTAGTGGCTTTACTTTCATTGTGCATCATGCTGTCATGTGCATCCTCATCGCACACGCATAAGCACAAAAAACTTAAGAAAGGTAAACCAATTCCCTGTCCACTGAAAGATTGTTAATGTATGCGAAAGATCATTGTTGCCATTGACGGGCACTCCGCCTGTGGAAAGAGCACGACAGCCAGGGCAGTAGCCAGCATATTGGGATATTATTATGTGGATACTGGCGCCATGTACAGGGCCGTTACCGTTCATTTTCTGGAAAAGCACGTGGCACTCACCAATCCGAAGGAAGTCACCCGCGCGTTGGCAGATGTTAAAGTCACGTTCAAGCTGAACCCGGCAGGAGTTACGGAAACCTATCTCAACGGACTCAACGTGGAAAAGAAAATTCGCAAAATGGAGGTGTCGCAAAATGTCAGTCAGATCAGTGCCATCCGTGAGGTGAGGGAGGCAATGGTGGATGCACAACGGAAACTGGGCAAATCCAGAGGCGTGGTAATGGATGGTAGAGATATTGGCACCGTGGTTTTTCCGGATGCCGAACTCAAGATCTTCTTGACAGCTGATCTGCTCGTACGGGCCATCAGGCGACAGAAGGAGTTGTTGGAGAAGGATGAATTGGTCGACCTTGATACGGTAATAGCCAACCTGAGGCAACGCGATGAGTACGATAGCACACGCAAGGAAAGTCCGCTCATCAAGGCAAAAGATGCCATCGAAATCGATACCACTCACATTTCTATTGACGAGCAAGTTGATGAAGTAATTCGTCTGTCAATCGGGCGAATGATCAACAAAAATTGAGTGACCAAAAACACTATTTTCCGCCCGACAAAACCGCGAATTCTTTAAATCTTTTGGGCTTTGCCCATTGGATTAAATTACTAATTTTGCCTCGGCCTAAATTAAAAAAATTGCCATTCACGCATGGGCAAATTCATTCGAATCAAGAAAGGTTTTAATATCAATCTTGCAGGTAAAGCTGCTCCCAAAGTTTCCTCCTTAGAACATGCCGATACCTTTGCCATCAAGCCCACAGATTTCAATGGGATGTACCTTCCAAAAGTACTGGTCAAGGAGGGAGATTCGGTAAAGGCAGGGACTCCAATCTATCACGATAAAAGACACAGTGATGTAGTTCATGTAGCACCTGTTAGTGGTGAAATCGTGGAGATAAAAAGAGGCGAAAAACGTAAGCTACTGGAAATTAGGATATTAGCGGATAAGCAGATAGAGCATGTCAATTTCAAAAAATACTCTGTTTCCGAGATAACCAACTTGTCCGCAGAAGACGCTAAAAAAGCCATGCTTCAATCCGGTGTGTGGCCAAATATCATCCAGCGTCCTTTTGGTGTTATTGCCGACCCATCCGGTAAACCCAAAGCCATTCACATATCAGCATTCGATACACATCCCCTTGCTCCTGACTACAGTGTCATTTTTAAAGGTCAGGATCAGTATTTTCAGACAGGCCTGGATGTCCTTAAAAAATTTACCTCAGGAAGCGTACATCTGAACGTTCACACCACCAGTGAAATCTCATCTGTATTCTCTCAGGCTCAGGGCGTAGAACTAAACAAGTTTTCAGGCCCACATCCTGCTGGATGTGTAGGCGTGCAGATTCATCATATTGATCCCATAAATAAAGGAGACGTTGTTTGGACTGTCAGCCCCTTTGGAGTAATTCAGATTGGCAAACTTTTCCTCAATGGAATTCACGATGCCTCCCGTACGATTGCCTTGGTAGGGTCGGAGGTTAAGGAACCTCAATACTTTAAGACCTACACGGGAGTCTCGATAAAAAATCTCACGGAGGGTAAACTCACCAATGACCACGTTAGGGTCATCTCTGGCAACGTGCTTACCGGTACAAGCATTGGTAAGGACGGGTATGTTGGCTACTTTGACAATTATGTGACCGTTATTCCGGAAGGCGATTACTACGAGTTTCTGGGATGGATTACACCCACCGTTAAAAAGGTCAGCTTCCATCGTGCATTTGGATTGTTATCGTTTCTTGCTCCAAACAAAGAGCATAAAGTGGACTCAAACACGCATGGTGAACCGCGTGCCTTTGTACAGACAGGTGTGTTCGAACGTGTGACACCGATGGATATTCTTCCAACCTATTTGTTGAAGTCGATCATGGCAGAAGACATTGATGAAATGGAAGAACTAGGGATTTATGAAGTAGTTGAAGAAGATCTTGCATTGTGCGAGTTTGTGGATGTGTCCAAGCACAATGTGCAGCAAATAATCAGGCAGGGAATAGAATTGTTACAGAATAGCTAGTTCAAAGTATGAAGTTTATAAGGAAGCAGTTTGACAGCTTAAAGCCACACTTTGAAAAAGGAGGTAAGTGGGAGAAATTCTATTATGCCTATGAAGCGTTCGATACGTTCGCATTTTCCCCGAACACAGTCAATGAAGTAAAAGGTTCTCAGATCCGTGATGCGATAGATTTGAAGCGACTGATGATGACTGTGATCATCGCAATGGTCCCCTGTTTGCTTTTTGGTATTTGGAATGTTGGGCATCAGCATTTTTTAGCAATAGGAAACCCAGGTGCTGCACTTGGTGACAAGATTTGGGTCGGACTGGTTCAGGTTGTGCCTATAATTGTTGTGTCTTATGCAGTTGGTCTGGGGGTAGAATTTATTTTCGCAACCATTAGACGACATCCTGTCAACGAGGGATACCTGGTTACTGGAATGTTGATTCCATTGGTGATGCCTCCTGATATTCCATTGTGGCAGGTAGCGCTTGCCACCATCTTTGCTGTAATTATTGGCAAAGAAGCATTTGGCGGCACGGGGATGAACGTACTCAACGTTGCGCTTACGGCCCGCGCCTTTTTGTACTTTGCTTACCCTTCAGATATTTCAGGTGATGTATGGACATACCTGGGTGATGCCACTCCGGTTGCTGGGTTTTCTGGTGCTACTCCATTATCGATTGGTGCAGCTTCTCTCAGTTCAGGTGAGAATGTTGTGAACTCGCTCAATCATTTTGGTGCTGGATGGGCTGATGGTATTTTCAGTTTCTCCAATCTATTTCTGGGTGCTATGCCCGGATGTATTGGAGAGACCTCTGTATTGATGTGTCTGATCGGAGCTTTGATCTTGATTGTGACAGGAGTAGGAAGCTGGAAAATTATTGTAAGTGTGTTCGCTGGTACTTACCTCGCTGGTTTGGGAATGAACCTCATTGGCGCGAACGAATTTATGTTGATGCCTGCAGCCTATCACCTTGTTATTGGAGGTTTGGCTTTTGGTGCCGTGTTCATGGCCACTGATCCGGTAACTGCATCTCAGACTGAAACCGGAAAATGGATTTATGGTTTCATGATTGGAGTTTTGACTGTGATAATCAGGGTGTTTAATCCTGCTTATCCGGAAGGAGTAATGTTAGCGATATTGCTAATGAACGTTTTTGCTCCACTTATTGATTATTATGTAGTAAGGGCTAACAAAAAAAGAAGATTACAACGTGCGACAGTCTAATACCTACATTGTCATTTTTACCCTGATTACCACTGTGTTTGTGGGGGGGACGCTTGCGGTTACCTCAATATTGCTGGGACCACAGCAAGCAAAATCGATTGAGTACGATACAAAGTCACAGATCCTAAGTGCAGTGATGCAATTGTCGGATAAAGACGATGTACTTGGAATTTACGAACGGAGAATTCAGAGTTTGGTAGTCAATTACAAGGGGGAAGAAGTAACTACAGACAGCAAGGGGCAGCCGCTGGTTGCTGAGAAAGTTGATGTTTCAAAGAACTACAAACTTAGCCGCGAAGAACGATTGCTACCTGTATTTAAATACATGAGCGAAAGTGACCCCAACAAAGTAGAGGCCTACATTTTGCCACTTTACGGAAATGGCTTATGGGATCGCATTTGGGGATTTATGGCTCTGGGCGAGCAATTGGAAACTGTGAAAGGTGTTTCGTTCGGACATAAGGCCGAGACCCCCGGATTGGGTGCGCGGATCTCAGACGACCCGGTGATTGCGGAGCGCTACCAGGGCAAAAAAATATATGACGACAAAGGAAAGTTGGTGTCAGTATCGATGGTGAAGGGTGAAAAAGGAGAGCCTCTCGATGAGCATCATGTGGATGGCATGTCGGGTGCGACTATGACGGGCAACGGTGTCAACCGTATGCTCATGGAATACCTCACTTGTTATGAATCCTACTTTAAGAAAGTGAAGTCTCAGCGAATGGCTGGAATATAAACACGATAGCGTATGAGTACTGAAGTTGCAGAAGAAAAGGTAGTAAAGAAATCAGAGGCGCTTTTGTCTAAAAGGCGAAAGAAGCTGGTAGCCGATCCGCTCAATGAGGACAATCCCATCACCATTCAGGTATTGGGAATTTGTTCGGCATTGGCTGTGACGGTGAAGATGGAGCCTACTATTATTATGGCATTGGGAGTAACTTTTACAATTGTATTCTCAAACTTGCTCATCTCGTTGATTCGTAATTTTATCCCCA